>NZ_JANSWL010000082.1:0-56736 GCF_028539135.1 Butyrivibrio sp. DSM 10294
ACAGTAATCCAATCTATTTCCAAGTGTACATGCCTCTTTTCTCAGGCACTCCTACAATAAACCATTGCTGTAACAAGTGTCTTTCTGTAAATGAGTTGTTCCAGCAAACACTCATACTATCACAAATCCGCTCCACGAGTGATAAACTCATTATATCAAGCAGGAGCTTCCCTTTCTTCAAAAGAGCTCTCACACATGCAAGATGAAGGGCTGATCGAGTATAGGAAAAATCATTTCAAACTTCTTATGTCAGATTAGATATTGTGTGTATTGCCACACTTTCCCCTTTTTCATTTTCCTCTATTTATGAAATCTTCAATCTCTTCCACATACTCTCTTGTATGTGCTGCCATGTATCCACAATGCGGGTATCCTTTTCTAATAACCACCTTCACATCCGGCATGTACTTGGCAAAAGATTTTATAGAAAGCTTCAGGTCAAAATCCTTCTCGCCATATTCAAGATGGAGTTTTGCCTGCTGCTCTTTTGACAATGGCTTCATATCGTAGGTACAACAAGCATGGCATATTGCATCGATATCACTCAGAGTTATCCTTTCAAAATTCTTGGTCATCATCTTTGCGAAGTCATAGCCATACCAATCCACTAGGGATTTTGATGCTTCCACATGAGTCTTATCCAGCTGTTTCTTTCTCTTTCTGAACAGATTACACACAAGCACTTCTGCCATCTTGGAACTCTTATTGAGTGCAACACCGTCAAACCAGGCACGTTCTAAATTAAAATCGGAATCCCGGAATAGCCGCCACGCAACTGCTACGCCAAGCGAAGCTCCGTATACAAGCTTGATATCCTTGTACCCTTTTTCTATAAGATAGTCCTTAAGCTGCCTGTACTCTTCATCGGCGCTGATATATGCCCCGGCTTTACCATGACCTCCCTGATCGGGAGCGATGATAAAGTAATCTCCCTTAAGATACGGACTCATCAGATCATGCAGATTTGCTCCGGATATCATCATCGGTGCCAGCAATATGAGCTTTGGATTATCCGGATTTCCATATTCGTTGATATACATATCATTTCCCCTTCAAAACAAAAACACCACAATACCATCATAGATATTCATTACTTCAAGAAATAGCAGAGCCTGTAAATATGCCGTTTTGAAATCAGAGACTCTGTTCCATAATCCGATAATGAGTATAAGCGCTGTCAGCATTACTATGTAAAACTCTGTCATGAAGACCTTGCGCTTTTTCTGCATAGTTTCTTTTGTTATAAGACCTATATCTATAGCCCTTTCCTGTACTGCTTTCGGATAGAAATACAATCCATCAATAGCGCCCCCTCTTACCGCGTACATTACCATCGCAGTAAAAAGCAGGCAGAATAAAACCATCTGTATCAGAATAATCATCTGTCACCAACCTTAACTTTTTTCGCCATAATCAAAAGCCCGACGAACATCCACAAATTCCCAAGACTGATCCAAGCAGCAGTAATCGCATTGCGAATTGCCGTTTCAGGAAGGAACTTCAACAGCATTACTGCAGCCATGCCTACTGCAGGGCAGAATATCCAGCACCATTTAGGATAAGGCGTCAGCCCTTTTCTGAATGCTTCAATATGTGCCACATGTTGGATGATCCAGAATAGAAAGAACACTATCATTCCCGGCAAAAGAAAGTATTTACCAAATTTCACTGCTGCATCCACTGCAATCTCCGGGGCAACATCGTTCATATACTTGTAAAAGAAGCATGTGGATAAACAAGGAACGTGCACTCCACACCCCGCATAGGCCAACACACCAAGTATTCCTGTCCTGTACAAATGAGCGTATTTCTGTGATTTAGGAACAATCAGTCTATATACACCAAAGTAACAAAGTGCCTCAAGTGGAATACCTATAAATCCCAGAAATGCTGACCAAAACATTCTGGTATCTGATAATTGCAAATATGCTGACAAGAACCATTCCATACCTGTTTTAGAAGAATCATGCATCCCATAGCCTATAAGCACATCTCCCACAAGCACCATGCATGCGGCAAATATGCCTATCCGCATAAGCTTCTCTATCCTGTTCCAGTCTAACTTGTCATCAATTCCGATGTCATTAAACTTATCCATACATTCCGCCCTTAATGCTTTACCATTTAAATACAGCAAGCCTGTTGTTGATGTTCTTTCCAACGATAGCAAAGAGTTTTCCGCGCAATGAATACTTCTTCATTTCTTCGTTATAGCTCGTTTCAGACACAAGGCTCATCCTTGGTTCAAGATCCAGATATTCACGGCCTGACTTTGTTCCCCATCCGAAAGAAGCATTAGTATGTTTCACAGCATCGTGATGGCTACCATTCTTTTCAAGGAACGGTGAATGAAGCTCCGCAAGAAGATATCCATGTTCGAAACTGTCACAGAGCATGTTGATGCATATCTTTACCTGGTCTTTGGAAAAGTATTCAAGGACTCCTTCCATAACCACGATGGTCATGTCTCGCTTAGGAAGTTTCCTTGTCCATTCTCCGTCAAGCGCACTCCCATCGAGCATTGTGCACCTGTCCCTGTCAGAGTACACTTTACGTCTCTTCTCTATCTGATCCGGAAGATCCACATCAAACCACGTGATCTTGCCATTGTCTACCTGAGAGAACTTATCATCAAAACCACACCCAAGATTTATGCAGAGTGCATCCGGATATTTACTGATAAGCCGCTTCAACTCATTTCTGTATAGTATTGTTCTAGCCACTACACCCTCATGTGATAAAAAGGGATCGTATTTACTAACATCAACTCCAAGAGCATCAATTATCTCTTTTGCCTTAAGGTCGATAATCCTGGCATTAGACCTTGCTGTCTCACTTGCCTTTATTGCAAGCGGGATAAGCGCTGTTTCCTGTACATCACCAAAAGTAAGTTCCATTGTCCACTCCTCCTTTATATATGTTAGCCTATGCTAACTTAAAATTATAATATTCTCTTCACCTTCTGTCTATAGGGCATGTCCTTTAGTTTCTGCCGTTACTTCTTATATCCATTCCCTCTCATCCTTGTCTACCAGGCTTAACGCACAGACCAGATACATGAGCAGCCATCCAAAAGACTCGAAACCGGAATCTAGACCTTCAGAAATGTAATTCATGAGCTGCCCTAATATTGAGGTAATCACCGGGCAACAAATAAATGCAGCCTTTTTCACAGGAATCATTTTCTTAAATACCATTCCGATCCAGGCAATTGTAACGAAAACATCGCATACTACAAATCCGATGCCCATGGGAACTGCAATACTTTTCAATACTCTGAACACCATATCAGCAGAAGTTTTCACATCGCCTGTAGCAGCCATTCCTGCATTAAACACAACAGGGAGCATGCATATACCTATGTGGATGAAAGCAAAATAAAGTATTCCGCTCCAGTTTGCAATCTTGAAAAGGCCAAACAGCTTAGAATCATTAAGGTGATATTTCTTTTCCATAACCCTAAGAAGTTCAACAGCAGCCACAGCAAACAGGGTTGCGCAAGCAAATCCGAGAATGGACGATACTGCATATCTCCAGTCAGGAGCTACGCTCCATTCAACTCCCATATAGGCATCCGGTGAACTGGACGTACTAAATGTACCGTAGCCAAGGAGATAATCTCCTATAATCGCCAATATCATCGAATATACCCCGAACATGATCTTCTGTCTTGATGTAAGATTCTTCATTTTCTCCCCCCTTACAACGACTTTGTGAGCCTGTAGTCACAACAGTCATCACCTTCAGCCACTGATTTAGTCCGTTTATAATCAACTCCCCTGAAGCCGTTCATATATCTTTTGCCTTAGCTTTTCCGTATTTTTCAGCCAATTCCGAATAAAAACGCTTAAATATAGAAGATTTTTTAAGAGTATTGCTCATACAGACTGCTCTCCGTTGCTTCTTCATCCCCAATCTGTTACTTACTATACTTCATGATACTACTTATTGTTAGTCATTGCTAACTTTTCTCAAAAATTTATCATCATAGTCATAGTACGCAAACACCTCCGCAAACTCTCTCATTTCCGCTTCTGTCAATTTTACCTCTTTTCTTATTCACCTCATCAAACTTATGAACAGTCCTACAAGAGCTGCAGGAATCAGTGCAAACAACAGCCCCGGGAATATAGCCCCTTTTAAATGGAACCACTTCTGATGGTAAGCCTTGTCCATGTGCTCTGTTCCTTCCAGCCTGAACATTTTCATATTTGCAAATAGCACCCAGTCCAGAAAGAGTGTGTCATAGGCTCCAATCCATACCATGAGTCCAAAAGCGATCGCGAATCCCTGCCAAAATGTAACTGCCCCGGCAAGCTTCGCGCATATGGTAAGAATAACTGTAAACAAGATTATTCCACAGGACTTCGCCAGTACTACCTTTTTTGATTTATATGAAACATCCACTCTTTCATGTGTTTTGAAGTATTCTTCTTGAATATCAGGCGGGTAATTATGGATACATGCCGGACTGTACATTTTTTCCCCATGAAAAGACACAAAAAGAATTGTTGTAAATAATACTGCAAATACTATCGCTTCAATTACCAATACATACCAAACCATGTTACCTGCTTCCCTCCCTCATAATTTCATGCAATTTTCCAGGATACCGCTTCTTGTCTTTCACTAACAAAATTCTTATATATTCCAGGCTTGTTCAACAGTTCTTCATGGGTGCCCTTTTGTACTATCTTACCATCTGCAACAACCAATATCTGGTCCGCATGTCTTACGGTCTTAAGTCTGTGTGCGATCATGATAATTGTCTTGTTCCTGGTAAGCTCTTCAATTGCTTTGGTAAGCTCTGCCTCATTCTCCGGATCGACATTGGCAGTTGCTTCATCGAGGATAATGATAGGCGCATCCTTCATGATGGCTCTGGCAATGGATATTCTCTGTTTTTCACCTCCTGAAAGAGATGCGCCTCCCTCACCGATAATGGTATCGTATCCTTCCGGAAGACTCATAATAAAGTCATGACAGCGGGCTTTTTTTGCAGCTGCAATTACTTTCTCCATTGGAGCATCCGGCTCTCCAAACCTTATATTGTTGGCAATGGTATCTTCAAAAAGGTAAACTCGCTGGAAAACGAAACTGAAATTCTTCATAAGGCAGTCAAAGCTGTAATCCTTAACATTTCTGCCTCCAAGAAGAACTTCGCCTGAACCGACATCCCAGAATCTTGCCATAAGATTGGTAAGAGTGGTCTTGCCGCCGCCTGACGGCCCCACTATTGCGGTAGTAGTATTCGCCGGAATCTTTACTGATACTCCATCAATTATCTTCTTATCTTCATAGGCAAAAGAGATATCTCTAAGTTCAATATCCATTGAATCAGATACAATGTCCGCCCCATCAATATCCATAGGCGGAATATCAAGAACTTCATTTGCCTTGTCCACAATGATGTTTACATTTCTCATAAGTGCAGAGAAGCCTCCCATCATATCAAGGCTCTCGTATATCATAAACGATGAAATCGTCATGATTATCGCATATAAAAGCGGCATTGAACCTGTGAGGTAAAAATACACGGAAACAATGCACATGAAAACTCCGGTCAGCTTGGTCGCAAGTCCCTGAAGGAACATGTATGGTATAACCGTAAATTCCATTTTAGTATCCGCTGCCTGTTTTTCTTTAATCGCATCCTCCAGTTTTCTTGCGGTCTTCTCTGTCAAATTGTAATTCTTTACTTCAGCGATACCCTGTATGTACTCAATTACTGCGCTAACAAGTGTTTCCCCTGCCTTAGCTACTCTTGGCGCAGCCGGGCGTGTTGCGCGCTGCATCATAGTATTGAAAAACGAGAAAACAAGTATGCCTGCTAAAAGAATAAGCGCAATACGTATATCAAATACTGCAAGGAACGCGAATATCACAGCAGTTGTTACCAGGCCCTGAGTCGTGATCATTACCACCAGTGTAGCCACATCCGCCAGTTGTTCCATAGTATTGGTAGTAATATTGGTTATTCTTCCAAGACTGTTTGCGTTAAAAAAGCCCATTGGAAGATACCTAAGATGCTCTGCAATCTCAATCCTTTTTCCCGAGCAAGTATTATATCCTGCCTCAGTCTGAAGCATAGTTGTCTTTAGTCCTACAATCACCTGCCCCGCAATAGAGACGCACATTAAGCCAAATGCAGTCCAAATGGTGGTATAGCTCATATTCTCTTCCAAGATACCCTGAATGATTGTTGCTATGGCCGGAATCTTGATCATGGCAAACATTGCCTTTAGCACTCCTAAAAGCATAGCGGACAGGAGCTTTTTTCTATTTACTTTATTAGCAAAATCGAAATACATTTTTAAAGTACGAAACATTATGCCACCTCCGAATCTTTGGAAGATATGTGGGCTTCCCACATTTCCCTATATAGTGGTGATTCTTTTAGAAGCTCCTCCTGAGTTCCCTTAGCCACTACATTTCCGTCATCTATCACAAAAATCTGATCTGCGGAGGCTATGGTAGAAAGTCTGTGAGCAATAACGATAAGTGTTCTTCCTGCGATAAGCTTTGCAACACTTCTCTGAACAAGAGCCTCATTCTCCGGATCAGTATAAGCTGTAGCTTCATCAAGTATGACAACAGGTGCATTCTTAAGCATCGCCCTTGCAATGCTGATTCTCTGTCTTTCTCCCCCTGAAAGATGTCCGCCTGCACCACCGGTTTTTGTATCATATCCCTTTTCAAGATTCATGATAAAATCATGACATCCGCAGGCCTTTGCGGCTCTGATAACCTCTTCATCGCTGGCATTTGGATTTCCCATTCTTATGTTTTCCATGACAGTTTCATCAAACAAATAGTTGTCCTGTGAAACGTATGCAATATTCTTGTTATAATCTGCCAGCGGAATATCCCTTATATCCACTCCACCATACGTGATCACCCCACTGTCCGGATCCCAGAAAGAAGCTATAAGCTTGGCAATCGTAGATTTGCCGGATCCTGAAGGCCCAACAAGTGCATTGACAGTTCCTTCTTTTATTGTCAGGTTAACACCATGGAGCACCTCGTTCTCGTTGTATCCAAAGTGAACGTCATTAAACTCTATAGTGTTATCCACAGGCATTTTATTCATACTTCTCGGGCGGATCAATTCTCTTTTCCCAAGAATTGACGTAGCTTCAGCAATAATGGACCCTGTTTTCTTTAGATTATCCATGTGTCCTGCAACTACCATGAACGGTGATACCAGTCCCAGCGTAAGAATGATAAGAAGCATGGCATCCGTACCGTCAATTTTTCCCTGCATGTAAAAGAGTCCTGCAAATGGCAAGAGCGTTAAAAGCTGCGCAGGTAAGAGAGTGAGCGCAAGATTCTGCCATAAATTGCACCTTCTCATCCATTCGATGAAACAGTCTGCTCCTTCTTTTGCAGCGACTATAAACTTCTCGTATGAGGTCTTGGTCTTGCCAAACGCCTTTATTACCTCAATGCCATTAATATACTCTACAGCTGTGTCATTAAGGGCTTTGGTCTTAACAATGGTATTGTTAAAGCTCTCCTCTGAGCCCACCATCATCAGGCTGTAAAATATCAATCCCAGTGGAACACTGATAAGTGAAAGCAGCGTAAGCTTCCAGTTGATAGTGAACATAATCACAAGAATGCCGATAGGTACCACCGCATTTGAAATCATCTCAGGAATGATATGTGCAAGTGTTGTTTCTATGGAATCTACTCGCTCAACAATTATGTTCTTGTAGGAGCCGGATGAATCCTCCAAAACATCTCCCAACGGCATAAGACTTAGTTTTTTGGTAAGTCTTCTTCTGATTTCCGCAAGAACTCCAAATGTTGCCCTGTGGGACAGGGTTGTGGATATGCTGTGAAAAGCCTTATTTACCAGCCAGCAACATGAAATGATAACGCATTGTGTCAGGAAAAAACTCATATCCCTCTCACCATCAATAAGTGCTCTTACAATCTTTGCCACGTAAAAATAAGGCACAAAGCCTGCCAGGACGCTTATTGTGGCAAATATAATACTCAGGATGTATGAGCTTTTATTCATGCCGGCAAATTCAAGCACCCAGCTGAGTGTGGATCTCTTTTTAGTACTGTCCATATTCTCTTCTTTCCCTCCCTTTCTTTCGACATGTACTTTACCCTTTGTTAGCGATAACTAACACATATCCTTTATAAATCCCCGCATTATACGGGAATCTATTACCTATAATTCAAAAAATGCCTTCCATGCCGGTCCATAGAAATTCTGTACTGTTCCGGCAAAGTGAACCGCTTCTTCTCTGGAGAATCCATGTGTCACTGTTTGAAAAAGTGCTTCGATGCACGCGGTCACCAGAAGATGGAATTCTTTTTGATTAATATCTTTCACATGAATTCCGTTTTTCCTGATCTCATCCATGTACCGTAGCGTCACTTTTTCCTCAAGATTTGCTATATCATGCTTGAAGTTCTCATAAATTGAGCCCTTGGACTTGCAAATAATAAGCTCAAACTCATCATAGTGGTCGTAGATAAACTCCATAGCCCTTACCAGCTCGCCCTTTGAATCGCTTACATCTGCTATTTTGTTCTTTGAAAGATCATCAAAGTATTCATCTTCAATTTGATGATACAGATTCATGAGTCCATCCAAAGCCGGCTTGACCAGAGAAGTAAACATCTCTGCCTTCCCGGGGAAATGCTTATAAAGGCCGGATGCGCTCATACCACAGGCAGTTGCAATGCGGCGCATAGATGCGTCTTCAAAACCATACTTTTTAAACTCGTCAAAAGCGGCCTCTACAATTTTCTCATGATTCGCAGTCTTATCTCTTGGCATGTTCTCTCCCGTTTAGATGCAACAAAGAATAAGCGAACAGTGTACGCTAATGTATTTTTAGAGTACACTGTTCGCTTTCCTTCGTCAATCGTTCTAAATGAATATTTTTCTCAGTTTTCTTTTGTACACGATAAAGCAAGTTTTGTCATGAAGCCTGCAATTTAACCATATGCGAGTAGACTCCATTCATGCCTAAGAGAGTATTATGATCACCCTGCTGAAAGGATGTATTATTTACGCCTTCATCAAGGAACTTCAATATTAGATGGAATTTAATACACGACTATCCCCATTACTGCAGCAATGCAAATCAGCAAGATCGGTGATATCCCTGATTTAACTATTTTTCTGGAGCCAAAGTAAACAGCAGCCAAAACAGAGCACACTACGACAGCTTTTATATCCGGGTCAAGTATTGTTCCCTTAATGACAGTGTTCTGTAAGATCATGCTAATGCTCATGGCAAGTATTATCCCCATGATACATGGCTTTAGTCCTCTGAGCACTGCTTTTACATAAGGATTATTTAGCAGTCCCCTCATCAGTATCATTATAAGTACGATAATCACAAACGCAGGAAGGACAACTGAAAATGTTGCAATCAAAGCCCCGGGAATCCCTGCCGTCATGCTGCCTACATATGTAGCCATGTTGACCATGATCGGTCCGGGTGTGCTTTCACTTACAGCGATCATATAGGCAAGTTTCTCATCATCAAGCCATCCATAATGCAGGACCACATCCCTTATAAGTGGTATTGCTGCATAAGCTCCGCCAAAAGAAAACAGTCCGACTTTCAAAAATCCAAGGAAGAGATCAAAATATATCATATGCTTCGTCCCTCCCCGTTAATTTTATTCCTGACCCAAAATGTCACAAGACTGCATAGTCCTGCTGCAATCAATAAAGATATTGATGATATCTTTATTGAAAAGAGATTAACTGCCATCATAATAAGAAAAACAGTTATTAACACAAACAGCTGAAATGGTTTCTTTGGCATCTTTATTATCATCTTAAGCGCCGCATCCAATATCAGTATGCCTACAGCAATCTTTATTCCTTTAAATGCGCTGGCTATCCATGCTATTTCAAGAAAACTGTCAAGGAACAGCGAAATCAGATAGATGATAATAAAGGACGGAAGGATCACTCCTGCTGTAGCAGCGACTGCTCCCACCATTCCACGCTTTTTGTATCCCACATAAGTAGCACAGTTTATCGCAATCGGACCAGGTGTTGATTCAGCAATGACTGTGATATCCATCATCTCATCATGGCTGATCCATTTTTTCTTTTCCACACAGATATCCTGTATCAGCGAAATCATGGCATATCCGCCGCCAAATGTAAATAAACCTATCTTTGCGAATGTCAGAAACAGCTCAATGACCACAATGACCTCCGCAATGATGATCCTCATCATGGTGATTACCACATGTATGTCCTTCTCCATGATGATTGCACTTAACGTCCGGATTATAATCCAGCGCCCCATCAAGAAATGCCTTTACTGCCTCATCTGCACTACCTGATACGCCACCATATAGCTTTATTCCAGCTTCGCCAAGCGCTGCCTGGGCTCCACCGCCAATTCCTCCACAGATAAGTATGTCAACCTTACCGCCCATAAGGAATCCTGCAAGAGCACCATGCCCCTGACCGTTTGTATCTACTATCTCTTCGTTTACAATCTTTCCATCTTCCACGTCATAAACCTTGAACTTCTCTGTATGACCAAAATGCTGAAAGATCTCACCATTATCATATGTTACTGCAATTCTCATATCGTTTTCTCCTTTTACTCTAAGGTTCTTAAAATTCTCACTCTGCATAATATTAAATCTGACATTGCCACCCGAGATAGTAAGGCTCCGTCCTTCTACCAGCATCTCAGCGATCTTTTTACGCGCGCTCTCATACATAGCTGTTACAGTTGTCCTGGCAACTCCCATTTCTCTGGCGCACTGTTCCTGAGTCATTCCCTCCTTGTCCAACAAACGGATTGTTTCAAACTCATCAAAAGTTAGCTGTATGGCTTCTCCTTCGATGGTCTCTGACGGACAAAAGCCAAACTGCCCGGGAAGACCCGCTATTTTTCTGCATTTTGTAAACTTAGGCATACCCCACCCTTTCTGACATATGTCAAAATGAATATTATCAGCGATATTGACATATGTCAACAAGTGCTCGAGTGACGAAAAAAGAAGCCCAAACTACGATTTCAGTCCAGGCCGCTTTCACAAAATATTTTCAGATTTAATCTTCAAGCAAGTTTTTGAACACCTGTGTTATTCTTGATTCGCCTTTATGGTTCCAGATAAACTTCACATCACTTCCAACAGAAGGCGCTTCAGTTAATTCATCCGAAAGCGTCGCAGGGATCAAGAGTTCCCAGTATCGAACCATGTATTTATCCCCATCTATAGCTTCTACTACGCCAAGATGCTGCTCAAATATCTGCATAAAGCCTTCCTGAACTTTGACCTTGCGATATACAGGGAATTCCTTATTGATCTCCTCAAGCCTCTTTTCATCTTCGAGTTTTTCAAAGTCTGCACTCTCTATGAGCTTGCCTTTTATCTGTGAAAAGTCCTCAATGAGAGGAAGGCACATAAGGGCATCAAATGTATTTCCCTGTGCATCCGTGATACCGCATTCTGCGCCGCGCTTAAACCCAAATCTCGGATAGTAGTTTGGCTCTCCCATTAGTGCAATGGCTTTTATTCCCTCTTCCTTTGCAAGCTTTATGGTCTCTCGCATAAGAGCACCACCAATGTCATTTCCTTCCATAGTCGGTTCAACAGCCAATGGACCGAAAGTAGCTATTTCATGTCTGGCATCTCCATCGACGATCCATGCCTTTGTATAATAAACAGCCCCGACTATTTTGCCGTCGACCTCTGCTATACGGCTGATCTCGGGAATGTAATCCTCTGATTCCCTGATAATGCGAATAAGAAAATGTTCGGTACATCCGGGCCAATACTTATTCCAAAAACTACGCATAGCCATTAGTTCTACATTTTTATAATCTGCAGGCGTCTCCGCCCTTATTATCAAATTCTCAAGCATGGTTGTTCTTATTTCCTCTCTTGTAATCGCAATTTCTTCAGTTTCTCTGATACTTAATAGATATTTCCACAAACATAGTTCAAGTATAACAAAAAAAGAGACTTTCACGAATTATTATCGTCAAAAGTCTCTTTATTCTTTGATGCAATTCACATTATTTGGTCCATATCACATCTAAAGCAAAAAAATTCTGGCTATATTCCAAGAATCGCCTCTACTTCATGCCTTTTTTCATAGAGAACACATCCGCCATCGTGATCATCCATAAGTACGCCTTCTTTCTGCAATGCTTTGAATAATCTTGAGTTCATGGCTTCCCTGAGGGATGTGTCCTTTACATTTATATCTGAATATGGAGAAAACGGGCAGGGCTCAGCTCCGCCCTGGGAATTGATGTGAAAGAACCCTCTTCCGGCTGCGATACATCCACCTGAGCTCTTCTCATCACCGGGGAAAGATACAAATACCATCTCCTGATGTTCCTGCCTGAGCCTCATTATCTCTTTTTTAAGATATTCCCTTTCCTCATCTCCGGGAGCCAGGTGCTTTGAGTCGTCTGTCACAGGCACAAACTCGACAAATATCACTGCTTTACAGCCCTTATCTGAGAGCTTACCTATGAAATCCTCAGAGGATACATCTTTAAGGTTATCGGTAGTAACTGTCACCGATGCGCCATAAATGAGGCCGCGGCGGTTAAGCTCATCCATATTTGAGATAAGTTTGTCATAAACACCCTCACCACGACGGCGGTCAGTCGCTTCCTTTTCACCCTCGATGCTCATGATAGGGATAAGATTCCTGTTATTATCAAACATGTCAAAATACTTATCAGTCATGTGAGTACCGTTGGTAAAAATAGGAAACAGAATATTCTGTTTCTTGCCCGCAGCTTCTATTACACCTTTTCTAAGAAGCGGCTCTCCGCCTGCCAGAAGTATAAAGCTTACTCCAAGGTCATCTGCCTCATTGAAGATCTTAAGCCATTCATCATCAGTAAGCTGTCTGACCGGCTCAGAATCATTTGTAGCATTGTTGCATCTTGAATAGCAGCCTGCGCAGTGAAGATTACAGCTGCTGGTTATACTTGCAATGAGAAATGGAGGGATATGCTCACCCTCTGCTTCCAGCCGTGCTCTTTTCTTTGATGCCGCTTTAGTTGCCAGTGCAAACTTAGCCATATATGCACTCTCTTTTGGGTTCTTGAGAGTAGCTTTTATCGCGTCTGAAACTACCCTTTCGACTCCATGTGTCATATATTCCTGAATGTTAAAATCTTTGCTCATAATTCCAATACCTTTTCTAAAAACTGTAATTACTCAACAAACTTTTTAGCAAATGCAGCAGCATCCTTCATATCATCGGCATTGGGCCTGCCTTTATGGATGCCTTTAAACTCACCCTTGCAGTGGAATTCCCTCTCATCCATAGGAATACCGACCTTGTCAGCTTCCGCCTTAACCTTCTTGTATGTGGAATTAAGCATTGCTGCAGATCCGAAATTAACGATTTTTCCTACGTTGTTACTGTCCAATGAACCAATAAAATCACGTACCTCCGGATCTATATTGAAAGCATAATAAGAATTTCCAAGAAAGAGTATGTCTACCGGTTCGTTCACACCTTCACTGATTGGCATTGCCTCGACACCTAATTCCTTGGCAACTGCTTCGGCCAATCTCTTGGTATTTCCTGTCTTTGTGTAATATCTGACTGCATATTTCATGATAGTACCTCCAAATTTCCATGATTTGTATTGTGCGCTATTTCATTGTCTAAAATCTTTTACTGTATAATAACCCTTCATACAAAAAAAATCAAGCTATCACCCTAATCCTACATCCAGAGCCATCATGAGTATGAATCCCAGAGCAAAAGAAATTGTTCCGATATTGGAATGCTCACCCTCAGACATCTCCGGGATAAGTTCCTCTACCACGACATATATCATGGCTCCAGCCGCAAAACTCAAAAGATATGGCATCAGCGGAATAAAAAATCCTGATGCGGCAATGACTAAAAGTGCACCTATAGGTTCAACAATTCCGGACAGAACACCATAAAGGAACGTCTTTCCTTTAGGAACGCCTTCACCCAGAAGCGGCATGGAAACAATTGCACCTTCAGGGAAGTTCTGGATTGCAATACCTATTGCCAGAGCCAGGGCTCCTGTAAAAGAGATTGTGCTGTTCCCGTAGAGCCAGCCGGCACATACTATTCCTACCGCCATTCCTTCAGGAAGATTATGGAGCGTGACAGCCAGTACAAGCTTAGTTGTTCTCTTAAGCCCGCTCTTTGGGCCTTCCTCGTTTTTATCCAGATGCATGTGAGGCGTTACCATATCCATTACCAGAAGGAAAAGCATTCCTATCCCGAATCCGACTGATACAGGGATAAACCCTAGTTTTCCCATTTCTGCTGTCTGATCAAGTGCAGGAAGCAAGAGACTGAAAAAAGATGCGGACACCATCACTCCTGATGCAAACCCAGTCAGGGCTCGCTGCATTTTCTGCCCCATCTCTTTTTTAAACAAAAATACACTGGCCGCTCCCAGCGCTGTACCCAGGAACGGAATAATGATTATATTCCACATATCTTACAGCTCCTTTTCTTTATGACTCACTGTCTATGAACTTATGAAAGAATCTGTTCATGGTACTGTGCACCACCTCTTTGGGGCGCTCAATCTCCTTATAACCCGTCTTTTCGTAGATGTGGATCGCAGCCTGAAGATTATCATGGGTCTCAAGATATGAAGCCTTATAGCCGGCCTCACGCATCTTATTCTCAATGAAATCTATCATACGGTAGCCAAGCCCTGACCCTTTTGCAGAATCTGTAAGATAGAGTTTTTGCAGCTCTGCTGTATCTTGCATAGGCTCAAATCTGTCATATCCGATTCCTCCAATAACTTCACCGTTTGCATCCTCAATGACATAGTACCTTCGCTCATTATTGCCATAATAATCACTTAAATGATCCAATACGGAGTCAAAATAAACTGTTCCCGGAGTATCAAGCTTAAACTGTTTCAGGTTATCTCTGACAAGCGCAGCCACTGCGGCATTATCAGCTTCTGTCATTTCTCTGAATCTTACCATATCTCCCGTTATCATAATAGAGCTCCTCCTGTTTCCTTATTTTACCAGTATCAGAGCAGATTGGCGATATGTAATCCTCTGTGGGAGCTTTCGTTTTATCAGATCAGTAGCGAAGGATCAGGATTCCGTCAGGTGCAAGAACTCCGCTGCCTGTATCGCCCTCGGTCCATTTTCTGGAATAGATAACTTCCGAAAAGCTCTTGGTATCTATAGTTACATCCTTCTCATCGCAGTTAAGGTAGATCTGTATACTCTCATTCTCTCCGATCTTCATGTAGGAAACCACTCTCTCCTGGGGTATATCATTGGGGAAGTGGAAATTCCTGCTCTTACAGGACTGAAGGGAATGTCTCATGGCTATGAGCTTCTTCACCTCAGATATCTCTGTATCTTTTTGGCCCGAATCTATATCGTCCCAGGGCATGCATCTGCGGCAGTCGGGGTCGAAGGAACCCTCCATCGCCGCCTCTGTTCCGTAGTAAATGCAGGGACTTCCCGGCATAGTGAACAGTACTGCAAGTTGCTGGTAAAAAATATCTATGTTGCCTCCGCATTTGTTGAGAAGCCTGTTGGTATCGTGAGAATCCAGCAGGTTAAACAGTACGTCGTTGACCTGAGAATAATACATGGTAAAGCATCTGTTGATGTCGTACTCAAAGGTCTCTCTGCCACGGTTCTTGTAGAGCCAGAAGTCCGCGATGGCTGTTGTGAGCGGATAATTCATGACCGAATCATACTCATCTCCCAAAAGCCAGCTGATGGAATCGTGCCAGATCTCGCCCAGCAGATAAAAATCATCCTTAATATGGCTCGTCATGTATCTGATAGCCTTGAGGAATGAATGGGATACCTCATTACCCACATCAAATCTAAGACCGTCAATGTCGAAGCTCTCGATCCAGAACCTGATAATGTCCAGAAGATACTCCTGAACCTCAGGATTGTTGGTGTTGAGCTTGGGCATATATCTGGCAAAAGCAAAGGAATAATATCTTCCGTCCCTGGTATCCCCCTCAAGATCCACAGGCCACTTATTGATCATGTACCAGTCCGCATACTTGGACTTCGGTCCCTTCTCCAGAACGTCCAGCCACATGGGGTGATCTGCACCGGTGTGGTTGAAAACAGCGTCCAACATAACTCTGATTCCGGCCTCATGAGCCTCTTTAACCAGCAGTTTAAGATCCTCGTTGGTTCCAAAGTGCGGGTCCACCTTCTTGTAGTTCCTGGTGTTGTATTTGTGATTACTATTGGACTCGAAAATAGGATTCAGATAGATTCCGGTAATGCCAAGGTCCTTGAGATATGGAATCTTGTCCCTTATTCCCCTTATATCTCCGCCGTAATAATCGTGGAAATCCACCTTGCCGGTCTGCCACTCCATCACATTTTCAGGATCTATACTGTGGTCACCGTTACAGAATCTCTCGGGAAAAATCTGGTACCACACTGTATCGTTGACCCAGGCGGGAGTTCTGCAGACATCTGCAGGATTCATCCAGGGCATGATGAAGTAGGAAAGGGTCTTGCCCTCCATATTCATCTCGTCCTGCGTCAAAAAGCCGTCCTCAAAGAGATATACACATTCATCGCCGCTGTGAAGCTCGAAGTAGTACTTGCATCTCTTATACTCAGGCTCTAAGGTGGTGGTCCACCATATATGATTCTTAAGTCTCTTTTTATAGCAGATATCTGCTCTCTGGCCGTTCCAGCGCTCGTTTCCGCCCATTATTCCGGCATCATAAGGATCGCCGTAGATGATGTAGACATGATCCACATCATAGCCGGTCTTAATATTGATGATGAGCCGGTTCTCATCCAGGCTATAGCAGTACTGCTCTGACATTCTGTGGTATATTGCACTTAAATTCATAGTGTCCTCTCCTTCGGAAAACGTTTTCCGTAACAAAATCACTATAACCCGAAAGAAAGAATTAGTCAACAATAAAAAAGCATGTCTCCAATGTAAGATGGGGACAGGCACACGCTCCTTGAGATAGAATCACTTACTTTGGTCATTATGATTGCTACATTTCACTTATTCTTCCCATCAAATATAACTTATCGGCAGTGCCAACAAGTTTTCTCTGAGATAAGTTTTTTTATCTATCAGGCAAAGTATCACACCAATGCCTCTTTTCTTATCCGGAATCTTATCAAGAATCTGGTTTGTTCCTGCCATATTTGCCTTGGGATTACCGGTCATTTTGATTTCAACCGGATAAAGCATCCCATTTTCTTCAATTATCAGGTCTATCTCATTCTCTCCTGATGCAGACCTATCTTTTCCGCGATAGTAAAAAATACTGAATCTATAATCAATCCCTTCATTTGAAAAAGATTTTAATATTTCTGAAACTACAAAAGTCTCAAACATGTTTCCGGCTACAGCACTGTTTTTCAGCGCATCTGCGGTAAGCCAACGGGTCAGATAGCATGCAAGGCCTGTATCTCTGAAATATATCTTTGGAGATTTAATTGCCCTGGATAGGGCACTGGAGCTGTATGGCTGCAAAAGATATACAATACCGGTTCGCTCCAATATTGAAATCCAGCTTTTGATCGTAGGCTCTGAAACACCCACGTCACCGGCAATGTTGGCGTAATTAAGGATTTCTCCGGTCCTGGCTGCCACTGCAGTCAAGAATTTCAGGAAAGTAATACTATCTGCTGTAATCAGCTCATTGATATCCCTCTCCAGATAAGTATCCACATATGAAGAATAGAAGTCCTGCCAGTCTCTTTCTACATCATATAGTTCAGGGTAAGAACCCTTATGGATTATTTCCCAAATATTGTCGTAGAACTTTAATTCTTTTTCACGATCCGCCAGATATTTATCAGTTGGTGCAAAATGCTGATTGAATCCGATGCCGTTTATTTCTCTCAGGGACAGTCCGCCAAGTTCCATTACCGCCACTCTTCCTGCCATAGATTCACTCATTCCCTTCATAAGCTCCAGCTTCTGAGAACCGGAAAAGATAAACTGACCTCTGTCCTCTGATTCATCGACTATTACCTTTATTTCTTCCAAAATTCCATTTTCCTTTTGAACCTCATCAATGAAAAGAGGTCGTGGATTATTTAGGAAAAATAGTCTTGGTTCTTCTCTTGCCTGAAGACGGGTTAACTTATCATCAAATGTAACCCTGTTATAATCAGCAAATATATGCTTAAGAAGCGTTGACTTTCCTACCTGCCTGGATCCTGTTAGCAAAAGGCATTTGCTGGTCTTGGCTCTTGTTAAGACCACATTTGAAATTGCTCTCTCAATATATGACATATGCACCTCCGACTAATCTAAAGTCTAATTTTATTTTAGCCATAATCAGAAAGCTTTTCAATATAAAAATGGCGACTAATCTAAAGTCATGTTTTAGATTAGTCGCCATTCTCAATATATCATATCTAACTCAAGCTTCAAAAACATACACATTCCAGGAAAGTGGCTTAACATGAAGCTTGAATTCGCCGTTTTCAAAAGTGTAGTTCTCTTCCTCCTTAGGGGCGATAAGCTTCTCGTTCTCGAAGGAGTTGTTAAGCTCCAGGTCATCAGTGTGCATACGATAAGCTGCTGCCGGCTTGTAGCCTTCAAAGCCCTTTAGATCAATTGTGAGAGGATATTCGCTCTCTTCATTTCTGTTGATCACAAACACCGTAAGGCGCTTGTTCTCTTCATCCCAGGCGCTGGCAGAATCAATGAAGTTAACACCCTCTTTTCCTGTGTACTGTGAGGTATCCTCAATGGCGTAACCGGGCATATCGTAGGTCTCGCACTCTACCTTGGTATCAAGGGATACACCCTTTGCATACTGCAGCAGCTGCATGAATACATAGTGAGAGCCTGACTTCCAGATATGATCATGGTCTGATGCAGCAAGAGCTCCCAGTCCGCCTGTCATACATCCGATCTTAACTCTGTCGGCGTGACGAAGAAGTGCCAGCTGAATTGACGCCATAGACAGTGCGTGGAGCATATCTCCTCCGGGGAATCTGCGCTCAGGCATATTGTCGGGGTCATGACGGATATATCTTCTCTCCGGATCAAAACGGTAGTGGTTGCGGGCCATATTGTAACGGCCATAGCCGGGATTAAGAGGCTGCAGTGGCCTTACCATGGCGCCGTACTCGTCAAAAGAGATGTTGACCTGCTTGGGAGATCTGTGCTTGGAAGCCACATAGTCGATCATGGCAACCTCAGTGTTGATGAAGTCCTCGTAGTACAGTGCTCCGCCGAGAAGTGCCTTGATATCTCCGGGAGGTGCGCTGTGATAGTGATGAACTGACACATAATCAACTACGTCATAGCACTTATCCAGGGCATTCTGATCCCATTCAGGGAAGCCCTCCATAAAGGGTGCCGAGGAACCGCATACTGCAGTCTCAATGGTCTCATCAATCCATTTGATGGCCTTGGAGGTCTCAAGGACCTTGTAGCCGTAGCCATCGGGATTCTTACTCCAGGAGCCCAGCTGCCAGGGGCCGTCCATCTCATTTCCAAGGTACCACATCTTAACATTATAGGGATCCTCATGGCCGTATTTCTTACGAAGATCTGACCAGTAACTGCCGCCCTCATGATTGGTATATTCCACCAGGTCCATAGCATCCTGAATGGTGCCGGTTCCCATGTTTACTGTATAAAGAGGCTCTGTTCCGACTTTCTGTGCCCACTGCAGGTATTCATCATGTCCCACCTCATTGGTGTAATACTGATGCCAGGCGGGATCAAGGACAACCCTGCGCTCAGACTTAGGTCCTATTGAGTTCTTCCACTCCCAGGCAGATACGAAGTTGCCTCCAGGCATTCTGACTGCGGGAAGGCCCGTTTCTTTAAGTGCCTCGATCCAGTCTTTTCTAAATCCCTGCTCATCCGCTGTAGGATGTTTGGGATTAAACATTGTTCCGTTCACCATGGTGCCTATTGGCTCCAAAAAGGCCGAAAAAAGCCTGTTTGAGATCTCGCCGATCTTGTAGGCAGGATGAACGGTAATCTTTGCATTCTGTGCCATTAATCTATATCCTCCGATACATTATTTTTCCCATAAAAAACCTTGTATACCACATCTCTTAATGTAGCATACAAGGCCCTTAATCTTCCAAAACAATCTTGTTGTGATTATCTCAATTATTGCTTAGTTTCCGGCATCTGACTTCATTTGTAGCAGTGGAAGAAGCCGCTGTCATTATCCATCACAATGGAGCCCTCTTCCTGTATCTTTTTATCAAGGAAAGCCAGGATCTTCTCCTTGTTCTGCTCAATATATCTGATGCCTCCGGCGTACCTTTTGGTTAGTCTCTGGAATAAAAGCTCCGCATCATCATAGATTATCGGGCAGGGAAGCGCCACCAGATCTACTCTTTTGAAATATCCGGAGAGTTCTTCCTTGAAAGCATCCTCATTGGCCTTCAACTCATCTCTTCTTGCGATGACAAAAGAGTTATCAAGCCCCATATCGGCTATCATCTTCTCCCAGAAGCTGTCCATCTTGCTAATGCCATAGGTGTTAACGGAGAACAATCCGCCACTCACAAGGGATTTTGAGACGTTTCTTACAAACTTCTCTCTGCCCTCAATATAGTTCAAGAGGTAATGAGCAACAGCCTTGGTGTACCTCTTTTCCCTGATCCTGTCCCAGGTCTCATCCAGCTCAAGATTACTGAAGATGACCTGAATATCGCTGTCCTTGGGCAAAGTGCTCCTGTTCCCCTTAAGATACTCATAGAGATCGTCGGCCCAGTTACCATGAATATCATAGCCATCCACCTGAAAATTCACGGGGATTCGGTCCCAGTTCTCTCTCCATAACAATCCGAAGCTGCACCCCAGATCCAACACTCTGTCACCCTCTTCAAAATTCAGGGAATCATAGATCTTGACGTACCACTCTATACCGTCAGCAGCGTGACTTGCCGCATACCATCTTCTCTCGTCCTGTCCCTGGCTAAACTCCATCTTCCTGATAATGTCCGCCACATCGTCCCAGTCGGGATTCTCATCGATTCGTGCCAGCGCTGCCTTGATGCAGCCTGCGGACTTCTGCAGCTGATAGATTCTGTCCTCCATGAGCTGCAGCTGCTTTCTTAAAGTCGCCTCAATGGACTCCTGCTCATCGTTTTCCAGACTGCTCTTGATCTCTTCAAGACTAAAGCCCACATGCTTAAGTGCGATGATCTTCTCCAGTATCATAAGTGAGCTCTTGTCGTAGAGCTTGTAATTTCCTTCGGAATACCCCACGGGCTTAAGAAGCCCTTTTTCATCGTATACCCTCAGTGCCTTGGCTGAAACCCCTGCCTGCTTGGCTATCTCCCCTGATGTCATCTTTTCTTTCATAGGTCCTCCTGCCTTCTCTGTATAGGTTATCTGTTGTCATAACCTGATGTTAAAGGCTGCCCCAAGGGCCGAGTCAATACCCCGGTCTTAAGTTTTTTAAATTTTCTTTACCTCAGTTGCCGCTCTTATAGAGTATATTTTCGGTAAAACGGTAGGAATCGTCAAGCTCGGGAAGGTTAACAGGAAGAGTTCCCGTCACGTTGCCGTCGCCAAAGCAGGCCATCAGCGCTACCGCAAGGTTGGGGGCATAGGCACTGCCTGCCCCGGACTCAGGCGGAATCTGCGTCATTGCACCTGAATTGTAGGACAGCAAAATAGCGTCTGCGTCAGTAAACCTCGCCGCATCGTAGGGAAGCTGACAGGAGATAAGGATAACCTTTTTGCCGTCTTCATGGAGACTGTCGATAATATTGTCAAAAACGCCGGAGGATATGCCCTCTTCATTCGTTGGATCAAGGTTTTCTTTCTGATACATTCTGTGAACAAGAATGCAGTGATCTGCTGCCTTGGCGGCATCGATGCAGGCTGCTGCATTCTCAGCGTCATTTTTCATTACAACTATCTGAGAATCGTCCCCATAGACTTCCTGCTCCTTCAGCATCTGCTTCACCAGTTCGCCGGTACCTATGCGGCTTGCGCAGCTGTCGGAGAAGAGTATCAGTGTGGACTCTCCCTCTGAAATTTTTACGGGAAAAGCGTCATTCTCATTCTTAAGGAGTGTAAGAGCCTTCTTAGCCATATCCCAGGCCACCTGACGGTTCTCACTGCTACCTACGCCTGCCTTAGCAGTGGCAAGACGCTCCTCCGATGCATTATCTGCATAATCTCCAAGAAGTCCATACTTTTGCTTCAGCGTCAGTATCCTTCTTACAGAATCATCGATGGTATCTTCGGAGATCCTGCCCTCCTTAGCAAGTTTCTTGGCTGTCTCGATCATTTCATGAACCTGCTCAAATTCCGCCATATTATGTATGGGCGGAAGCATAATAAGGTCCGCTCCGGCATTAATTGTCATGAGCATAACATCTTCCGGTGCAAAATTGTCCGATATTGCCTTCATATCCAGGGCATCAGTAACAATGACCCCCTTGAAGCCCATTTCACCCTTCAGAATGTCCGTAAGTATCCTGTGACTCATGGTGGCAGGAATGTATACCTCTTCGCCTGTGGAAATCGATGTGTAGGTCTGCGTCTCAATCTCCGGATACTGGATATGGGCAGTCATGACCATGTCCGCCCCGGCATCAATGGCACTCTTGAAAGGTATAAGCTCATTTTCTTTTAGCTGATCCAAACTAAGATCAATTCTGGGAAAACCTGTATGCGAGTCGGTATCTGTATTTCCATGCCCGGGGAAATGCTTAAGGGAGGAAATAACACCGTTTTCATGAAGACCTTTCATATACGAAACAGCATACTCAGAAACAACCTCCGGTGAATCGGAAAAAGAGCGCACTCCAATAACGGGGTTGTTGGGATTATTATTGATATCCACAACGGGAGCAAAATCCATATTTATTCCAAGAAGAGCCAGCTCCTTGCCGTAGATCCCCGCCATTTTCCCGGCATTTTCCGGATCTCCGGTGGCTGCAAGGGCCATATTTCCAACTCCTGTGGTTCCAAAGCTCACACGAGCTACACTTCCGCCCTCCTGATCAACTGCTATGAATAAGGGCAACCTTGAAGCAGCCTGCATATCTGAGATCAGATTCATTGTCTGCTCTGCGTCTACGAAGTTTTCTCCGAAAAGCAGTACTCCGCCATAGCCATATTGCTTAAAATACTCCGCCATGGTCTGATTTACAGAGGTCACATTGATGGCCTCTGTGCTTGCTTCTTCGCCGTTTTCTGCCGAAGTATCCTCCATTTTACGGAAGGAAACCAGCATCATCTGCTCTATCTTTTCATCTAGTGTCCACTGACCAAGGAGCCTTTCGACATCATCCTGCACTCCACAGGTAAGTGTGAAATTATCAGCGTTAACATTAAGCTCTGCCATCTCTCCCATAAGAAGCGGATAGTTGATGTCGCCGTGTCCCGCAGGAAATCCAAAGGCCACGGGAACATTGATATCAGCCAAAAACTGCCTTGTTATCATATCCGCAACGGATTCGAACTTGCCGCCTCGGCTGCTGCCACTGTAATCACCAAGGTCCGTTGGAAGCTCCGCCCACTCTCCAAATACGATGCCGGCTGCGTTATCAAGTACTCCGTTGTGCTTCAGCACCGTAAGATATCTGTGAATATGCTGAACATTCTCCCCCACATCCTCCAGGAACAGAATATAGGGCTTCCCTGTCCTGGTGCAGTCATAGGCTGAATCCAACACAGCGGTTAAAGTGGCCAGATTTCCTCCGATCAGAACTCCCTTAGCCGTTCCCTCTATGCCAAGTTCATCCTTTTCACAGGTATAGGAAGGCATTTCCCCTTCCAATATCTTCTCTGTCGCTTCGAAACAGCTATCGGGAAGCCCGTTAAAGGTTCCGCTCATGCAGGAATGAATTGAAGGAATGCCTGCTGTAGTCCAGGCAGAATGGTAGACTGTAATATCACTGTAGCCGATTATAAGCTTCTGAGCATCCTTAATCTTCTCCTTAGGCAGCGCATCTGCCACCTCTGAGGCACCGTACCCTCCACGGACGCAGAAAATTGCCTTTATTTCCGGATCCTCCAGAGCCCAGGTCAGATCTTCCATAACATCATCAAGGCTCCTGGTCTCATCGCATACGTGCTTACCTTCAACAGGTTCGTACCCCCAGTCCTTCAGTCCCTGAATTGTGGAATCTGTCTGTTCCCTGCTTGGAAGCGCAGAAGGTGAGATCACAGCAATTTTATCCCCTTTTTCAAGGAAAATGCTGCTGTTCTCACCTTCATAGTCTCTGTATTCTACTTTGGTCTCTGTATCTTCTCCCTCGTTTATAAGGACCTGTTCATTACCCTGAGCACCGAAAGCTCCCTGTGTCTTGGTATTATCCTGTGCTGCGGTATTATTCCGGGACGCAGTACCATCCGATACTGTGCCACTATCCTTTTTTCCGCAGGATACGACCGTAGTCATCAGAACAATAGCCATCAAAAAAGAAATCACACGTTTTTTCATCTTTTCCCCCTCCAAACTTAAGGCAGATCAGGCCGCATTACTAGCATTCTTACTCTTTATAAAGCTCGCTGTGCGCTTTTTTACATTTTCCTGAAGATTAACAAAGAAAAGGAAGTTGTCGTAGAGATGAAGGCTTCCCTCAGGGAATAGGGACAGTCCTGCCGGATAATCCTTTGTATCAATTCCGGTCACTATAAGAGAACCCTTGGCAGGGTCTATATAAGCACCGTATTTGCCAACTTCCACCTTGGTTATGGCACCGGTCTTGGAGTCCTGTCCTACAGAGCCTTTGTTCAGGGACTTGTCTGCCACCCGGCTGTCAGTTCTCCAGTTCAGCGGATTAATAGACAGGGCTTTGTCCTTACTGCTGATGGTTATGGACTCCTGTACATTTCCATCCTCACACTCGTAGCTTATCACAACTCCGGTGTCAGTCTCACCCTTGGCGGGAACAATCTGAGGATATTTGCTGACCATATCCTCCGTCATTCTCCAGCCGATCGCATAAACGGCTATAAGATTGGCTCGAAGGCTCACTGCCCTCTCACTATCACCTCCATAGTATTCCTCCAGGAGTCTGTAGCACATATCTGCGCCCTGTGAAAAACCGGCAAGGATCAATGGTCTGCCATTATTTTTGTGTTCAAGGTAATATTTGAAAGCAGCGGACACATCCTTATAGGCATTGGCAAAAACCTGCTCTTTGGCGGCCGTATCCTCCATGGAATAGGCCTTAAGCGCTGCCTGCCTGTAGTAAGGAGCATAGATTCTGGCAGTCTCGGCATAGATAGCCTGCTGCTGATTCATAGCATATCTGAATATTTTCTTGTATTCCGGGGTTATGGCGCAATTGCCCTCGCTTCGCGTATCCACTGAAGGTGCCACCATAAATACGTCCACCTCATTCTCAGGATATGCCCCGTCATACAACCAGTTATCAGCGAGCGAATAGTCCAGAGGACTTGTAAAAGGAAGCACCCGTGCAGCCTTGGACTCAATACTCATGGGACCGGACATAATCATAATAAACATAATAACGGCAGATAGTAAAAAAGTGAGTTTTCTCTTCATACATTTAATCTCCTTAAACGTTATATACTCTACAATTTTACCATCTGCCGATATGCAAATTTCTTAAATTAGTATAAAAAGAGGGACTTAAAATGAATATGTAGCCACATAGTCCACACCCTCAGGGGCCTTTACAGCCGGAGCTTCAAAGGAAAGCACAGGCTTTCTCATCTCTGAAACAAGCTGGCTCTCAAAATGATACAGGGCAATTCCAAGATCGATCTTCTGAAGATCGTAATCAGGTGTCATATAGCCCTTGTCATGCTTCTCATAGAAATGAGCCTTTTGGCCCTCTACTACTACTCTCCAGGGCTGCTTGTTTACAGCAGAAGGAGCTACTCTTACCGCCTCGAGATCATCGAAAAGGCCATGTTCCTTGGCATACTGCTCAGTCATTGGAGTCTCAAAATTGCCTACATAAAACAGCTCTTCGAACTTAAGTCTTGAATCCGCCTTGACACCCTTTCTCATAACTGCCTCTTTTACAGACATCTTCCTGGCAGTCTTGCCCAGAGGACTCATACAGGGCATTATCTCGCCCTCTGCAAGGCCTGTAGCCTGCTCGAACTTCTCTCTTGGCATTGTTCCGCCGATCCATACTGTACCAAGTCCCATCTCATGGGCCTTCATAAGGAGCTTCTCAAAGCTGTAACCGTAAGCTTCCTCAGCGTGCTCACCCCTGGCAACAACGCCGCTGACATAGCACTTCTCTCCTGTGAGAACAGGACTTGAGAGCTTGTGGTCATCTGCATCAAGGAATTCGAATCTGACCTTGATACCGAAGGGATTGGATGCCTCTTCGGCGTACTGTTTAAGCTCCTTAAGAGTCTCCTCGGGGAGCGAATTTCCATCAAATGATCTTACACTTCTTCTGGTTTTAGCCAGTTCAACAAAGCTTTTCATTTTAAACCTCTTTCTTCAAAAAGCAAAAACAACAGTCGGATATGATTATAACATCATTTATATTTTATTCAATTACATTGTTCGCAATTTCAAAAACTGTTCACAATTTTCTCTTATAGCTCAAGTACCTTAGCCATGCCGTGAGGCCGCTTATAGACCAGACAATACCAACGGACCACCAGATTCCCCAAAGGCCTATGGCAGCGATCCCTGTCAGCATCACAGGAACAAAAAATCTTCCGATAACCTCCACTATACCGTTCAAAAGTGCGAAGAAAGAGTCGCCAAGCCCGTTGAGGACACCTCTAATAACATAGATAAGTCCCAGCATTGCATAGAAAACGCTTGTTATTCTAAGTGCCTTGGCTCCCATCACAATAACAGCTTCATCCTCAACAAAAATGCGGATTATCAGCTCACCAAACAGCTGCATGACAGGCAGCATAAGCACGGAAAAGACCGCCATGAGCACAAGGCTCGTCCTATACCCCGCAAAGATCCTGTCCTTCTTGTTAGCTCCGTAATTCTGCCCGGTATATGTGGACAGGGCTGCGCCAAGGGTCTGATAGGGCTGATGAATGATCTGCTCGATCCTGCTGGTGGCGGTAAATGCGGCAACTGCCACTTTTCCGAAGGAGTTAACAACCTTCTGAAGCGCCATACAGGATATCGCTATCAGTGAAAACTGCAGAGACAGCGGGATTCCCAGCCTTAGAACCTTAAGGGATATACAGGAATTGAACTTAAGGTCCTCCCTGGACATTTTGAAATATTCATTTTTCCTTATGGCATAAAGCATGCAGCTGATGCCGGATACCAGCTGTGATATAGCCGTAGCTATGCCGGCTCCCGCAACACCTGTGTGGAGACCGCATACAAACAGCACATCCAGCGCCGTATTGAGAATACAGGAAAAAATAAGAAAATAAAGAGGTGTCTTGGAGTCTCCAAGAGCCCTCAGCATTGAAGAAGCGTAGTTATACAGTGAGACAAACACAAGACTTACGCACATAATGCGCATGTAAATAACCGCATCCCTCATGATCTCCGCGGGAGTATCAAGAAGAGCCAGAATAGGCGCGGTAAGCAGAAAAGCCAGCGCTCCCACCACTAAGGGGAACACCAGCATTATATATCCGGTATTGGAAATACAGCTCCTTATCTCTTTGTCATTTCCTTTGCCGAAGAACTGGGAGGTTATGATTCCTCCGCCGCTTCCAATACCGTTACACAGGGCAAAAAACAAAAAGGTCACCGAGCCTGTTGCTCCAATAGCCGCCAGGGCATCAGCTCCCACAAACTGTCCCACTATAACAGAATCCACCAGGTTATACAGCTGCTGAAAAAGATTGCCGATAAGCATGGGGATTGAAAAGCGTATTATCAGGGAAAGTGGGCTTCCCTCAGTCATATTCAGTACTGCAGACTTTTGTTCATTCATTTCCATTATCCTTATATTTCTTAAAATCCATCAAAACACTTATACGATTTTAACCCTGCATGTCAATAATAGAAATTCATTTTCTGTCGCCTGAAGCATCATTTTTTGTCATTATTCTCAGCCGAATTTCTTCTTGCTGTAGGCCCGCAGGGCAAAGCTTATGCACACCGCCGCTACTGCGATAACAAGGCAGGTATACAGCACCGGCCTAAGAAGCGTTGCATACAAACTCGGATCAAAAATCCCCTCCCTGTGGAGCTTCACAGAATAATAGATCCAGTAAATCGTCGAAGCAAGTGCTGTGATCCACAGACATACACGTACCGCAAAGATGATCATTACTTCTTTTCTTGTTTTTTTCATACCTTACCTCACCTGCCTTTTGGCTATATAACCTCACTCGGAGGCAATCCTCATTCCCATGGCGAAAGCAACGGGGAACACAAATATCCTCTCTTCGCCGTCGTCAAACCTCACTATGAACTTCGTCGGGATCTCGTCATCGTCATAATTAACGTCGACGATAGTTCCGGAGCCGTATTTCTCCTGTTTGATCCTCTCGCCGATGATAAGCTGTTGTGCCAGATCCTCTTCATTCACCACAGTAGCTGCGTTCTTTTTCTTCAGAAGAGGTGTCACCATCGTCTGCTTAGCACCTTTCCTCGGTCTTGGCTCTGCTGCCGCTTTCTTCTTGTCCTTATGGGTCAGCTCCTTGAGGAACACGGAAGACTTGTCATCATACTTAAATATGGACAGCTTCTCCTTAGCCCTGGTCATTCCAACGTAGAAGATCCTTCTCTCCTCCTCGAAGTCCCGAATCTCCTGCGGCGTGGCCTTCTCAAGCTTTTTTACCACCTTACTTGGGAAAACACCGTTTACCACATCCATAAGGATAACCGAATCGTACTCAAGCCCCTTACTGGAATGGATTGTTGAAAGAATGAACTTAGAGCTGTAATCAGGCTCTTTTTCCGTGATAATGAACCTTAATTCCTCAAGCCTCTCCAGGAAGGAAGGGATAGTCTTCTCGTTCTTTGCCAGCATTTTCAGGATAAAAAGCTTGTTGCTGTCCATGTTGTTGGAATCCAGGTATTCTCCGTAGCCCATGTAGTTCTCAAGCCTGTTGATTGCCTTATAGGGGCTCTCGGAAGCCATGTTCCTGAAATGGGTTCGCAGCGACCTGCAGTTAGCAAGAACCCTCTTGTGTATATCAATACTCTCCGCCGCATCCAGAATTCCCGAATGATCCCTGTCGGCGATAAGGCACATAGCCTCAGCGTCGGGCTTTCGCAGATATGCCTGGAACTTGAAGTATATCTTCATAAACAGCTCCGGATCTGCAGGAGATAGCGCAAACTTCAGCATATTTGTCACATCCACCACAACTCTGTGGGTAAAAAAGGCCATGTCTGCGCTCTTGATCCTGTAGGGAACCTGCTCCCTCTCCAGAATATCCACAAGCGGCAGAATACTCTCGTTGTCTCTGTACAGCACCGCCGTCTGCCTGTCTGTTTCCCTGGCCACCTTAAGCAGATACTTGTACTGGCCCTCACGGCTCTCAAGACCAAGGAGACTAATATCACTTCCTGATGCCTTGTCAGCACACATATGCTTCTCATGGCGGCTCTTGTTGCTCTGGATAAAATAGTCAGCAGCCATCACGATATTGGCATTGGACCTGTAGTTTCTGTCCATAACAAGCACCTTTGCCCCGGGGTGCTCCTTCTCGAAATTAAGAAGAGCATCGGGATATGCAGCGCGGAAACCATAGATACTCTGGTCCTCATCGCCCACCATGAAGAGATTCCCCTTTTCTCCCGATAAAAGAGATATTATCATATGCTGAATCTTGGAGGTATCCTGGGCCTCATCGACACAGATATATCGATATTTGTTGCGGTAAAATTCAAGCAGATCTTTGGAACCCTTGAGCATCCTGTAGGCATATATCATCTGATCGTCGTAGTCCATTAGACTACGTGCCTTCAATTCGCTGTTATAAGCCTCATATATGGGCTGAAGTTCAATCCCCTGATCTTTACCCAGCTTATTGATTTCATCCTTCGTAAGGCACATATTTTTGCAATATGTGATAAGTGTACGAAGCGTCTTGATATCACTCTCTGTAGGATAATCCTTCATCACTCTGACATATATATCGCTAAGGAGCTTACCTGTCAGCTTCTCATCTGTAACAAGTTCAAAGGAGCTCTTGCCGATGATCCTGCCGTAATGGGCTATGACCTTGGCGCAGATTCCGTTGATGGTCCTAAACTCCAGCCTTCCTGCCATCTCGGAGCCAAAAAGCTTCTGAAACCTCTCGGCCATGTCCCTGGTGGCGGAAATTGTATAGGTCAGCGTCAATATATGCTCCGGAGCAATTTCCTTGCAATACAGCATATACCCCAGCCTGTTCACAAGAACCGTCGTCTTGCCGCTTCCCGGTACCGCCAATAACAGAACCGGTCCCTCCACGGTCTTAACTGCTTCGAGCTGACTGTCATTCAGCCCGGAGCCGTATTTGTCAAAAAAATCCTGTTCTATCATCAATAACTATCGTTATTCCTTCGTAATTACTTCATTTGTTCCCGCTACTACGCTATTCTCTCAGAAAAATGAGATTACCTTGTCATAGTCATAGCCACGGTCCGGAGTGTAATTTCTCTTATTGAGTGTAAAATACACTACTCCGTGCTTTTTAACGCATGCGGTAACAGTCACATGGCCATTATCTGCCTTGATCACATCACTTCCAACAGCCGGATAAGCTGCGCTCTTAATTAGCTGAGTCTCTTCAGTGGTCGGATAAGCAGGCTCTCCTATATCGTGCCATACTTTCAGAGGATTGCAGCAGGTCTCATCAACTGTTTTGGTGACAAGAGCATATTCACCCTCAGCTCCGCCCAACAAATATTCACGCTTAATCTCTGTCTCGCCTATGTTCCACACAATTCCAGCATAGCCGTTCTCATTTTTGACAATAACGCAGTTATCATCCCTGTGGACACATTCGCTGCCAAAAACCTTAAGCTGCTTATAGAAATAGAAGGTCCAGAAGCTCGGCTTAGGAATATTTCCTGCTGCCACCATTCCAAAACCGCCGTGGAACAGCGAATCCGGAACTCCCTGCTCCTCGAACACATCTCCGAAGGTCCAGTAGGAATAGGCTTCGTTCACATCTCCAAGCCTTGACAGCTGTCTTGCAAGGTACGCTGCGTTGATATTGGTGTCGTGAATGACACCCTTGGGAGTGTAAGAAGTACTGAACTCAGTCAGATGGATCGGCGTATTCTTAAACTCCTCGAAAGAGTCCACAATATCCCTTGTGGACTGAAGGTTTGCAAATCTCATCTCTGAATCTTCCAATTTGGAATAATCGTAATGCCCTATTCTCTCAGGAAATTCCACGCAGTAGTGATGCCTTGTGATCCTGTCGGGGCGGATTCCCTCTTTTTGACAGAACTTAAGGAAGCTCTCTATCCACTCAGCGTCCTTAACTCCGCAGATAGCAGGTCCTCCCACCATATAGCGGCTGTCATAGGCTTTGATGGCCAAAAAGGTCTCCTTGAAGAGTTTGAAGTACTCCTCCATGTCCGCCTTGTACCAGAATCCCGGAAGATTGGGCTCGTTCCACACCTCGATGGGCCAGGTCACGGTCTCTTCGCCGTAGCGTTTCTTAAGATGCTGCAAAAGAGCAATGACCATATCCGTCCACTTCTTGTAATCCTTGGGCGGAGTGGTGTTTCCCTTCCAGTAAAAGATTGTCTGGGTTCCGCTGGCCAGCTGCCCCGGCATGAAGCCAAGCTCAAGGTAAGGGCGGATTCCCAGCTTGAGGTAGCTGTCAAATATCCTGTCTATATAAGTATAGTTGTACTCAACCTTAGTCTCGCCATCTTCTTCATACTCATGATAGATTGAAACATCATCTGAAAAAAGGCCGTGACCTCTTATATAGGAAAATCCGATCATTTTCTGAACGAATTCAAGCTCCTTTAAGTATTCCTCGGTAAGGGCCAGTCCCAGACGTCCCGTTCCCACGCAGTAATCCACGTTGTTGCGAAAGGTGGCCCTGTTGTCAGGATCAACAATAATCTTTTCCATACTCATTTTTCTGCAATTCCCCCGATATTTTTATGTGTCTTAACTATAACATGCCCCTCGAAACGTAGGCGGCGATACATGCAAACGAACCACCACCCAGGTCCCGAGGGGACAATAATTACTTTTTAGTAATCAAGAAGCCTGTTTCCGAAGGTTATATCTGTCTTGTAGGTATAACTTCTTCCGTTTTTCCTCTCACTGGCCTTGTAGTTGGCTGTAACAGTGCCCTTCTTCAAGGTAACGGAGGTATTATCGTCTATTGTTATTTTGCCGAGATCCTTCATGGTCTCAGTGTGCATGATGGTGACAAGTTTCTTCTTAATATCCTCTTTGTTCTCGGCGTAATTGGTAAATACATTGATGAAACCTGTAACAGTAACATTGCAGGTACCGTCGTCATTGAGCCTGCACTGTACGTCAATGGAAACATCACCGTCACCAAAGTCGTGGTACCACCAGGAATCATAGGTGGAGGTTGACTCGGTACTTCTCATCTGGCCCTTGGTAGAAGTCCAGACTCCGCATATATCCAGCCATTTCTGATTGGACTCAAGCTTGGAGATAAGACCGGATACAGAAATATCGTTATAGGCTGTGTCCTCGGGAAGTGCCTTCAACGCCTCAAGTGCGGCATTAAGATAGCCCTCGTCCATCTTCTCCTTGGCCTTCATCATCGAACATGCATTGGCCATGTTCTCGGAATCCTTGTAATCACCTGCGCTGGCAAAAAGTCCCCTTGCGGAATCATACTGCCTTGCGGCAAACATCTGAGTTCCGGCTTCATATTTACATTCCTTGTACTTTTCATCAGCATCAAGAGTATCCCCTGCTGCCTTGAAGTACGTGGAAGCATCATCGTAATCTTTTGCTTCGTAGCACACCATTCCTTCGGCATAAGCTTTGTACTGATTGCGCTCAGCATCTTCCACACCGCTGAAGATTTCTGCAGCATCGGCATATTCGCCATTTTGGGTAAGTTCTTCTCCCATGGCAATGATCTGGTCTGTGGAATCCTTATAGCCGTCAGCCTTGACAAATTCTTCCTTGGCAGCCGTGTAGTCACCGGACTTCTTATATTTCATGCCCTTCTCATAGTGACATTCCCTGGCAAGTTCCTTGGAATCGGAGTAACTGCCGGTCTGTTCCAGTTCCTTGAGTGCTGTATCGTAATCTGATTCAGCCATAGCCTTTTGAGCCTCCTCATAATGGATACAAACCTCAGCCTCCTTCATCTTCTCAGGGGCATCTTCATAATCACCGGCAGCCTCAAAGTATTCCACCGCCTGTTCGTAATTGCCCTCTTTAAAAGCAGCTTCACCTTTGCCGTACTTGGTTGAAGGAAGGCCTGAATACACGTAGAAACCAATACCTGCTGCAGCGATAAGCGCTACTACGACAATACCTGCAATAAGACCGGTATTTTTCTTCTGCCCCTTACCATTCATCATAGCTTCCATGGCTGTTGACGGCGGGTTCACAGGCATATTGAAGGTAGGATCTTCCATCTGACCACTCTGACCTAAGCTGTTACCCATCATGGGGTCATTGCCGATAGCACCGTTTCCATATGGCGTATCGTTCATCCAGGTGTTATTCACAGGACCGTTGTTCATAGGATCATTGTTCATGGGGCCATTATTCATGGGACCATTATTCATACTACCACTATCCATGGCGCCATAATTCATCGAGCCGTTATAGCCCTGCATTCCCTGGCCATATATTTCTGCGCCCTGCACTCCGGCTCCCGGCATTTCCATGGCCGGAGCCTCATTGTTCATTGGCTGCACGTAAGGACCTTCACTGTATGGTGTTTCCACGTTAGGGGTCTCCATACCTGGTGCGTCCGTACTTGCTGTATCCATATCTGGTACTTCAGTGCCGGGTATTTCCATACCGGGTACTTCCATATTGGGCGCATCCATGATAGGGGGTTCCATGTCAGGTGTTTCCATACCGGGCGCATCCATATTAGGTACTTCCACATCAGGAACTTCCGTTGCCTGTACGTCAGCAGGTGCGTCAGTAGGTGCATCAGTAGCTACAGGCTCTGCAATCGGAGCTGCCGCTTCAAGAAGGCGTGTTCCGCACTTTACGCAGAAAAAATTCCCTTCTTCATTGTCATATCCGCAATTAGGGCAAATCATTAATTAAATCCTCTGTTTCATCTGTTTTTTATTAACACAATAAGCGATATTTTAACTTTATTCTGCTTATTTCACAAGTCTTGACATACTATTATACCGGCTTGTCCTCATGGGCAAATTCCTTGATACTCTTATAGGCACTGACATTCATAACGCACATGATTCCTGCCTCGGCAAAAAGGAAAAGAATAATGAAAATGGTGTTTGGAATCTTGGATGCCAGCATAAGAGCCGCATCGTAGAAGCCATGGAATAAAACAGCTATTGCAATACCCCTGCGCCTCAACTTGCCTGCGCCGATTTTATCTCCCCTGTTCTCCAGAGCCTTGGCCTGTCCGTAATAATATCCCATATATATTCCAAAAATGCAGTGTCCGGGGAAAGCAGATCTTGTAAACGCAAGGCCCGCATCGGAACCTATCATATACAGCAAGTTCTCACTCAGCTCAAAGCCAAGCGCAACAGTGGTGGAATAAACAACTCCGTCAAAGCGGTAATTGAACGCCGGATGTTTCCAGGTAATAAGCCGCAGCGCAGCATATTTACAACATTCCTCAGTCAACGCCGCCACTATGAAGGCATCCATTACAGTGAAAATAATGGACCCTCGGACTGCAATAAAGTCCAGCACAATGTCAAGCACCGAACCGATCATTATTACAACAACAGGGACCGCCAGACCACCGGCAAAAAACAGACCTACCAGCAGCGGGATCGGCTCAGGCTCGATCTTGTCAAGCCTATAGATCAGTACCAGAAGAGTAATACCCTGAATTATCGGAATAATGCAGGCAAGCGCTACGTTACCTCCATGAACAAAATATGCGGAGAGCAGCATACCAACTGTAAGTATCGCAATCACAACCATAGGGAGCTTGCGGACATAGAAAGTGTCCTTCTGCCCTGCATAATCGTAAGTCTGTGTGGAATAGCCATAGTTCTGGGCTGCATAGTTATTGTTCTGAGCCGTATAGCCCGTATTCTGCGCCGCATAACTATTGCCGGGCATCTGATAGTTATTTTGAACCGTATTGTACTGCGCTGAAGTTGCGTTACCGTAATTCTGAGCCGCACCGTAACTACTCTGAGCCGCACCGTAACTACTCTGAGCTGCTCCATAATTATTCTGAGCGGTTCCATAACTATACTGAGAAGCACCATAACTATTCTGAGCTGTGCCATAGCTATTCTGGGCTGCTCCGTAACCATTCTGAGCTGTGCCATAAATATTCCGGGCTGCTCCGTAGCTATTCTGAGCTGCTCCGTAATTATTCCGGGCTGCTCCATAGCCATTCTGAGCTGTGCCATAGCTATTCTGAGCTGCTCCATAACCGCTCTGGGGCGCGCCATAACTGCTCTGCCCCTGAGTCTGGGCATTATTTGCTGCAGTATACGGATTCTGCCACTGAGCCTGTGCTGTTGCCGCATAGGTATTAGTCTGCGGCGTAGCGGTATTCATCTGACCTGCACCGGCATTCATCTGCTCAGGTGCCTTGGCACCGCAGGTTGAGCAGTAGGGTGAACCCGGAGTGATCTCACTTCCACAATTAGAACAAATCAATTTTCATTCCTCCCTGACAACAATTATCTTTTCCCCTCTTTAAAAATCCCCATCATTTCGTTAGTAAGACTTAAATTATTGGGCTGGAGCACTATATCCTCTCTCTTAACCCATTCAGCGTATTTCAGCTCATTTTCATCCCTGTGTATCTCATCGTCCCCATCGGCCTCGCAGAAAAATCCTGTAAGAATGTCCTGAGCCATGCCCCAGGGCTGAGATTTATAATAACGGATGTTTTTTACACGGATCCCTGTCTCTTCCATAACTTCCCTTGCAACGGTCTCCTCGAGAGTCTCCCCAATCTCGGTGAATCCTGCCACAAGTGCATTGTGAGCATAGCCTCTGTTGTATCTCGTTATCAGAAGGCTGTCTCCCTTGGTTACTCCCACAATCACTGCGGGATTGATCCTGGGATAGATAATATTGCCGCATTCAGGACACGTAAGCGCCCTTTCCGTCCTGCTGTGTATGAGCTTTTGTCCGCATTTTCCGCAAAAATGGTTATCTTCGTACCATCTCCAGAGATGATAAGCCGTAAATATCGCAAATACATCCTTGCCCTCGAACCTATCTCTGGCATCACGTATTGAGTAATATTCACAACCCTCTTTTTCTGAAAAAGAGTCCTCCCGAACCAGGAAGAACCGCCTGTCATCCAACGAAAACAGGTATATTCCCTCTGCTGCCTCACAGTCCTTCCCTAACGGAAACAAACTTTCCTCCCGGCCGGTATAAAGAAGAATCTTACCATCGCGGTTAAAGGCAACAGCATAGTCCATATCTCCCATTTCACAGTCGATATATTCATTTCTAAGCCTACTGGGAAATATATCCTGGATCATGTTTTTGCCTCCGAATTTTTTATTCCAAAAAAATTTACTACCTAAATTTAATATGTTTTAGGTAGTAAATCAATAGTCACAATTTGCTTATTTTTTTGTTTTAAAAAGCGCCCTTTCTGACAGCCCTCAGAGCATCTGACTGAATGTCCTGATTGTAGGAAAGCTGTTTGGCAGAAGGTTTTTTAAATGAAAAAATCATAATTAAAAAATTCATGTTTTTGAGGGTTTTTTGTGGTATATTGGTTATTAGTTATGCGAAAGATGGGGTGAAAAAATGATTATCAATAATAACACCATAGAATACAAAGAAAAGCTTGAAATTCAGTATAATCAGCGCATGGATACCCTGCTGACCGAGCTCCCTTCCTACTGCCGAGAATACGAAGTCTTCGTAAGGGACAGGAATTCCCTCAAGACCCGTATGGAATATGTCTTCGACATCTACAACTTTTTCAAATATCTGGTCAAAAAACTCCCTGAAGTCAAGACCGTAAGCGATGTTACGCCCAAAGTCCTGGAAAACCTTAATGTCTCTGATTTTGACAACTATCTGAGCTGGCTCTCCGACTACAAATTTGATGATAAGGATGACAACGAGAAGGCCAAGACCAACAGTCCCGCCTCCAAGAAGAGAAAAATAATGTCCATCAAGTCACTGTACAGTTTCCTGAGCTCCAAAGGCTATATTTATGCCAATCCTTCACTGGAAGTCACTATTCCCAAGATAGCCAAAAAGCCCAAGGAAGCCATCGCTATTCTGACCACAGATCAGTGTGACAAACTCCTCAAGGTCATTGACGCAGATATTACCAAGGCTAAAAACAAGATATCCCAGACCTCCACAGTAAAGCAGACTCCCAAGGATCTCATGCGTCCCCACTTAGGAATACGTGACAAAGCAATAGTCCTTCTGATCCTGGACACGGGCCTTAGGGTTTCGGAGCTCTGCGCCATCAACTGCGGCAATATTTCCTTTAATCCGGGATATATCGATGTGATAAGACAGGGAGACGGTGATGTGATAAGAACCTCGGACAGAGTCTACCCCTCTCTCCGGGTCATGGATATTCTCAAGCACTACATGTACGATGCCAGAGACAATATCGGCGCCAACGAAGACAATTTTGACGCCCTGTTCCTTAGCTCCATCCACAGACGTATTACCCCAAGATCCGTGGAGCTCATGGTCAAAAAATACGGAAGCGAAGCCCTTGGCAGTGACGTTCACGTAGATCCAAGAGTCCTCAGGGCAACGGCCTGTGACAAAATGGAGACTGTAAAATAATGTTATCCGATCAGAATATATCAGGCAGAATCCTACTTCCCGCCACGGATATGCGATAATAGCCCTTGGACAGCCCTTCAAAATTAGAGCAGTCCCTTATCAGAACTTTTTTATCAAAAAGATTATTGTAAAGGTCGTCCTCTGTCCTGACTAAAACATAGCAGGTATCGGAAGGATAGACCTTTATTTTTCTGCTTTCCAGAAACTTTGCCAGCTCCTGTCTGCGGTCAGCTATAATCTCCTTGGATAATGCGACATAATCAGTGTCAACGATATATTTTGCACAGGCCCGGCCCGCCTCCAGCGCAAAAACTGACATGTTCCACTCGGGAACACAGGCCTTAAGTCTGTCGATATTCTCGCAAGCACCCATACAATAGCCGATCCTCACTCCGGGAATGCCAAAGAGCTTGGTATAGGCATTTACGATGAACAGATTCGGAATGTCCTTAAGGTATCTTACAGCACTCTCTGCTCCATCGCTAAGATGAAGGAAACACTCATCAATAAGAACCGCTGCGCCCACCGATGCACATTTTTGCAGGACTGTATCAAGTACCTGCCCCGGAATTGCCCTTCCCGTGGGATTGTTGGGATTGGTCAGGATCACAAGATCAGTATCTTCCTTTATCTCCCGGGCAAAATCATCTGTAAGGGCATAGTCCTCCTCTTCCCTCAGCCTGTATTCCCTGATATTAACGCCCTCCAGAGCCTTAAGTCCGTGTCTGTAGCCATAGAATCCCGGCACGGGAAGCACCACGTTTTTGGGGGTTATAAGCCTTATTATGGCGAAGATAAGCTCCGAAGCACCATTTCCTCCAAGAATGTTATCTGCGGTCAAAAATGAGCACTTAACAAGCTTATTTTCCGCCTCTGCCACCGCGCACCTGAAATCCCTCTGGGCGATGTCAGGATATTTTCCCACATCGCCTATCGCCCGCTCCAAAGAAGCCCTTATCTCCTTAGGACAGGGATTGGGATTGAGGTTGACCGAGAGGTCGTATTCAATTGTCTTTCCGTATATATCTCCGCCGTGTATCACTATATCTCCCTATGGTACTAATTACTTTATTTGCAAATATACCGGCCCTCATCTCAGGGCACAATATGCGATTACCCACAGAATCACCATACAGCCCCCGCAGAGGTATTCTGTCAGGTACATAAGCAGGCTCGCTCTCTTAATATCATCTATTTCAATTTCCCTTACCGGGTCGCCGATATAGGGCTTTTTGACCACTTTGCCAAAATAGCTGGCATCTCCCGCCAGTCGCAGGGACAGAGCCCCGGCGCAGACGCTCTCTGTCTGGGCGGAATTGGGACTCTTGTGATTGTATCTGTCTCTTTTGAAAATCTTCGCAGCGCCCTTAAAAGAATAATTCTTACCACCGAATAAGGTTGCCAGAATCATAAACAAGGCACTTAGTCTTGAGGGGATATAATTTGCCACATCATCCAGCTTTGCTGCGGCTTTCCCGAAATATTCGTAACGTGTGTTATGATATCCAACCATGGAATCCATGGTATTTATTGCCTTATATAACAGCCCTAATACCGGGCCGCCAATAAAGGTAAAGATTAGTGGTGCAATGACTCCGTCTGAAGTATTTTCTGCAATTGTCTCCACCACTGCCCTTGTGACTCCTGCTTCGTCCAGACATTCGGTATCTCTGCCCACGATCATGGATACAGCCTTCCTTGCATCCTCGATGGTGCCGTTTCTAAGCGCATCGTACACCTTCATACTCTCCACATGAAGGCTCTTGGCCGCCAGAATGTAACAGGTAAGCATTGCCTCAACTGCCATTCCCAGATACGGATGAAGAAAATAGGCCCCAAACATCAGGGCTCCGGTCACAGCCACCGTTACAGCTATAACCAATATACACAACAGAATTCCTCTTCTTTGCTCACTTTTGTAGTCCCTGTCTTTGTTTTCCACATCACCTAAGAGCTTTTTATCCAAAAATCCGATGAAACTCCCAATTGCCCTGATGGGATGAGGAATATTGTAGGGATCTCCTATGATCTGATCCAGGAAAAAACCTATGATAAATGCGATAATATGGTATTTCTCCACCTTTTTCTCCTCATACCCAAAGGGCGCTGAAAACAGCCATTACAACTAAAATAACCGTCTCACCCGTAACTACATAATATCCTGCGGTATCCCCGGTGACGCCGCCAAAATTCCTGTTGCATTTATATCCGTACAGAGGCGTATAGACTACAAGTGCCGCCACTGCACAGATTCCCGCAAAGAAATTAGTCATAAAAATATATACCAGTGACAAAATCCCCCAAAATGTCAGAATGCAGATATCAGGCACTCCGCTCTTACCTGTCTCCATAGCCAGCATTCCGTCCTTTTTGGCCCTCGGAAAAACAATACTGGTAATGCCGCAGACTGCCCTGACAAGAGGGAAACTGCCATAAAAGCCCCGGAGAATATCTGTCATGTTGCTGTCAAAGGCCCTGTACACCAACACATACGCCGCTCCGAGCCATATCAGAAGCTCTACTCCTGCTCCGATTACGGCAAAGGCTCCGATGTGGGGATCCTTCATGATCTCCAGTTTCTTTTCCTTGGATTGATAGGAGCTAAGTGCATCCTTAACGTCCATGAATCCGTCCACGTGAAATCCCCCTGTGATCACCAGCGGAACCAGCGCCGTAGATATGGCAACCACCAGTGCTGGAAGCTCCAACAGATCCAGGAGTCTTGCAGCCATAAGGGCTATACCGCCGATCACCATCCCAACCAGCGGTAAGAAAGCTATAGCATGCTTGTAATTATCTTCATCCCATTCAAAATTCGGCATGGGAATCTTCGAATACATTGAAAAAGAGATTGCCATACTCTTAAATAAGTTCATAGGTCTTGTCCACCCTGCTTTTTAGATTTTTATTGACCATATCCACTATGCGGACATATTTTTTCGTATCTTCATCGTAGCCCTCTCCTTCAAGGGGAAAAGAGTTGGCTACAATAACCATATTCTCAGCTTGCTGCGCAAGGCTCATCACCGACTCCGTGATGTAGTCCGCAATCTCCTCGCAGCTCTTAGGAAGGTTCTGCTCCTCATGCATCTCATTTCCGACGAGATTGGACATGCACTCCAGAAGGCAGGTTGCCTTTGGGAGATTACCAAGTTCATCTATGAGTTCGTGGACCTTAATAGTCTTCTCTATTGTCTCAAAGCCCTTCCCTTCTCTCATTTTGCGATGTTTTTTCACACGCTCTTTTCCCGATTCCCCGAAGGGGATCATGGTTGCGATATAGTATTTAGGTCCATTCCCGGCAATCTCAGCAACAAGATCTTCAGCTCTACGGGATTTGCCGCTGTCGGGAGTTCCCAGTACCAGATATATCATGTATCAAACCTCTTATATTCATCGATGCTGTAATCAGCGAACTTGGCGCCGTTCAGATAATAATCCATAACCATGTCCAGAAGAGGAAAAAGCATAAGCGCTCCTGTGCCCTCTCCCAGAGCCATATTTCCGTTGATGTAGGGCGTAAGTCCCAGTTTCTCAAGCGCAAGACTATTGCCCGCTTCACGGCCTCTGTGGGAAGGAATAAGATAGTCCCTGATCCCCGGCACCAGAATATCTGCCACGAGAGCCGCTGTATTGCTGATAACTCCGTCTGTAACCATCGGAATATGGCACTGAGCACCGCCTATGAAGGCTCCCGTAAGTCCCGCAATATCAAGACCTCCAAGGGTACTTAGTATCTCAAAAGCCCGCACTCTCTCATCTGTAATTCTGTCAAAAGAATACCGGACTATGGCCTGTCCGATAACCTGTCTCTTACGGTCAAGCCCACTGTCGGAGAGCCCTGCTCCGCGCCCTGCCAGATTGCCCCCTGTAAACCCAAGAAGCGCTGTCAGAACCGCTGCGGAGGTTGTGGTATTACCTATCCCCATCTCGCCTGTGGCTATTATGCCATAGCCGCTGTCAGAGAGCTCTTTGACTAGGTTTCTGCCCTTTTCAATAGCGTTTAAGGTCTGTTCATAGGTCATGGCTGGTTCTTTGGTAAAATTGCAGGTCCCCCTTGAGACCTTCATGTCTCTTACTCCGGGGATTTCCTCGTCTGAATCAATTCCAATATCCACGGGAACAATATCTGTTTTGGCGTATCTTCCAAGGCTGCAGGCGCTGCTGATACCGCTACCAAGAGCCTTAGCGACGGATAAAGTAATATCCTTGCCGCTCTGGGATACTCCCTCTTCCACAATACCGTTATCAGCGCAGAATATTATGGCTGCTCTTTTAGAAGTCTGAGGATCCTTGTTTCTCTGAATGGCTCCGATCCTGCAGATCAGCTCCTCAAAGTCACCAAGCCCGTCTATAGGCTTGGAAATGCCGTCCCAACAGCTTTTGATATGGCTGTATATCGCGCTGTCCGGCTTATCTATTTTAATCTCATTTAATTCTTTCAGGATTGTATGGTCTAACATTCCAAAAACCTCGCAATTAATTCAGGTCTTGAAGGATAATACAGATGAGCAAAGCCCGCAAACACGTTTTCCTCAGCTCTGTAGCCCATCCAGGACTTTCCTGACGGCTTTGTCAGGTAGCAAAACTCCCCGTTGTCATCTGTGTCATAATAATGAAATTCATGAGCTCTGATATCCTCAGAAGCCTTGAGATATGGGGATTCCAAGGCACATGTCACTGTGACGTAACCAAAATGTCCAAGACGGTTTGTCATATGTCCCCGACCGGAAATTGCCCCCACCATTTCATAGCTTTGACCCTCCGGGTCAGTGAGGCTCTCCTGTAGGTACAAAAAGCCGCCGCACTCAGCCAGAATGGGCATTCCTGCCTTTGCAGCCCTGCGAATCTCCTCTTTCATCGATACATTTTCCGACAGTTCCTTCGCATGAAGCTCAGGATAGCCCCCGCCGATAATAAGTCTTGATACCTGAGGGACCTTTTTGTCATGAATCGGGGAAAAGAAAACAAGCTCCGCCCCCATCTGCCTCAGAAGATCGAGATTGTCCTCATAATAAAAGCAAAAAGCCTCATCAAGTGCCACTCCAACCTTAATCTTCTCTGTATTCGTTTTTAAGGACTCCGGGATGTGAAATTCCACCGGCGCCGTTATCTTTTTTGCATTCTGAGCTATTTCCACAAATTTCTCGAAATTAAGGCTCTCGGAAAGGGCATCCGCCACCTTGTCTATCATTTTTAGAAGCCCCTGAACCTCTCCGGGCATCACAAGTCCCAGATGGCGGCTCTCCAGATTAACTTCGGACAGCTTAGGGAGAGTAGCGATCACAGGAATACCTGTCTCTTCCTCTATTCCTTTTTTGATATCTTCAGAAACCATTGAGGAAATGTTGTTGAGGATAACTCCTTGTATGAGCTTCTCCCTGTCATAATCACAGAATCCCTTAACAAGTGGTACCACCGATCTGCTCATACCCTTGCAGTTTACCACAAGAATAGCCGGAGTGCCTGTAATGCTTGCAATATCATATGACGAACCTTCCGTAGAATCAGCTCTTAGTCCGTCAAATAGTCCCATGACTCCTTCCAACACTCCGAAGGAGCGGCCATCAGCGCCTCTTGCCAGAGCCTCTTTTACACCAACGTTCCCCATTAAAAAGACGTCAAGGTTCCTTGAGGGAATCCCCAACACCTTCCTGTGAAACATAGGATCTATATAATCCGGGCCGCATTTGAAGGCTCCCGGCAGGAATCCCCGCCTTTCAAGGATCCGCAGAAGTCCGCAGGTGATCAGCGTCTTGCCGCTACCGCTTCCGGGCGCACATATCATGATTCTGGGAAAAGACTTAGTCTCTGTCATGCTTCTCCCCCTTTTGAAGAGTAATGATATATACCGGATTCAGAGCATCCGCAAGGTGATACCTCCCGGCCTTTTTGTATCTGCAGGCAAAGACCTGAATTATGTCCGGCTCAATATTGGGGTAATCCCGCAGGCACTCCATAATCTCCGCGAAGGTCTCGGCAGTTACCGCATTTATCACGATCCTGGCGCTCTCGTTACTTGTAAATACTGTAGCTAGTATCTTGCCCATATTTCCGCCGCTGCCGCCAATAAATACATGGGTGGGAGCGGGAAGATCAAGCGCCTCCGGAGCCTCTCCATGAATGATCTCGATATTATCGGCCCCGAATTTTTCCTTATTCTGCTGCAAAAGAGCTACAGCCTCGTCTTTTTTTTCAATTGCATATACATTAATATCCGGCGATAGTAAGGCTGCCTCGAGAGAAACAGAGCCCGTTCCCGCTCCGATATCGTAGAATACGGCATTCCCGGTAAGAGCAAGCTTTCTCATGGAAAGTGCCCGTATCTCCTCTTTGGTCATAGGAGCTTTTCCGCGGATTATCTCATCGTCGGATAATCCATGCGCAGCAGGCTGATGCACAGCTGCGGGATTTTTGACATAGATAAGGCATTTGCCGCTTATATCTGCTGCAAGTTCCGGCTTTTCGGAGATTTTGAGAATCTTCTCATCAGTGGTTCCCAGATCACAGCCAACTGTCACGACCATATTCTCCCCAGTATTTTGGGCCTTAGCTGTTACAGATTCTGACATACCAATGATCTGACTGCTGCCTGCCGTTAAACTGCAGATTTCCCTTGCGTTGTCTGCATCTGAGGGAAGTATTATTACTTCTTCATTTTGAGCCACATATCCTCTTACATTGCACTGCCTTCCATGTGCACTGACAATCCGCACTTTTTCAAGAGATAGTCCAAGTCTCTCTGCAAAAAATGTCACTGAAGAGATGCCACATATACGCTTAATCTTATAATTCCTGTCCCTGAAATATTCAGAAGCCTTTTTGGCACCACTGCATAGGCTTATATCCCCGGAAAACAACACCAGAGGGTGCTTAAATTCACTGTTTTCCTCCAGATATTTATATATTTTTTCCCCGCTGTATTCAGGAATAATTGGAATTTCTTTATGGGATTTTTTAATAAAACCATTGCCTAAATTCCTGACAACCGCCTGGGCTCCAAAGATAACATCTGCTACTTCAAATTCTTTTGTCAGCTCTCTTGTAAAATATTCCTCTCCGCCCGGACCGATTCCTGCAAGTGTAATATTTTTTTGAAGTACTATTTCAATCTCACAGTGCTCAGCCAGAAGCTGCAATACCTTCTCGAGACTGTAGCCCTCGCTATTCTCGCTCTTGTTCTCGGGATTTTTGAGCACAACGGCTTTAATGCCGCACTCCAGCGCTGCCTCAAGTTTCTCCGACAGTCCGCCTGTCCTTCCGCTTTCCTTCGTAAATATGGCAGAAGCATTGATCTCTTTAATGGTAGCCACGTTCATTTGCCTGGAAAATGGTCCCTGCATGGCGAATATCTGCTTTCCCGACAGGCCCGCCTTGGCGCATTTGCCTATGCTCTCCTCGTTGGGCAGTACCCTGGCATAGAGCCTTGAAACATCAGGGAAAGAATCACTTATGTCCTGAAGATCCTTACTACCTGTGAGAAGAAGGATGTTTCCGCTTATTGCAGCAAGCGCAGATACTGCTTCTTTTAGCGTGTCTGCGTAAATAATGTCATCTCTGCCCGTAAGTTCTTTGCCGGTGTCCCTCTTGAGCCTTAAATATCGCACCTTCGCACTGTCACAGGCTCCTTTTATTTCCTCCGAAACCACAGTGGCAAAGGGATGTGTGGCATCCACAACTATGGTAAAGGAGCCGTCTTTAATGACTTTCTCTATCTCCCCGCGGTCTTTTCTGCCCACAAGAAGCTTGTCCTCGCCCTTTTCCGCCAGGATGTCTCTTCCGTATTCAGTTGCAACGCTGACCTCATGGGGAATACAATAGTCCCTCAGATAATCCGAGAGTATTCTTCCCTCTGTGGTTCCGCCAAAAACAAGCACTTTACCCTTCACTTCTGTATCCTCTTGCGGTAACCATATAATCACCGATATTCTCCGTGGATGAATTACCTATAAAAACAGTGCAGAACATATCTGCCTTGGCATTTTTGAGTTCCTGCAGGCTCATAACTTCGCAGCTTACACCTTCGCGGCCGATATTTCTTGCTATTCCGCAGACTCTGCTGCCCGGAAGTGTTTCCATCAATATGTCGCAGGCATGGGCCAGATAGCCGGCTCTGCCCTTACTCTCAGGATTGTAGATGACTATGGCAAGGTCCGCTGATGCCGCTGCCCGCAGCCTTTTTTCGATCAGCTCCATTGGTGTCAGCCTGTCGCTCATGCTTATCAGACAGAAGTCGTGAATAAGCGGCGCTCCCAGCATTGCGGCTCCTGACAGAGCTGCCGTCACTCCCGGCACAACCTCCACCGCTACCTTGGGATAGTCACCTCCCAGCTTGTAGGCAAGCCCCGCCATGCCATATACGCCGGCATCTCCGGAGCAGATCAGAGCAACTTCGCTGCCTTCTGCTGCCTTCTCCAGTGCCATTCTGACTCTGTCCTCTTCCCTGGTCATGGCAGTACTGATAAAATCCTTGTCCGGGAAAAGAGGCTTCATTAGCTCGCAGTAAACCGTATATCCGTAGATCACGTCGCACTCCGTAAGGACCTGCGCTGCCCGAAATGTCATATCTTCTTTACCGCCGGGGCCTATTCCCACTACCCATAATTTGTTTTTGTTTTTGTTTTCGTTTTTATTCATGTATCTTCCTTTTACCCGCTAATCGCTATCTTTTATCTGATTTTATCAGCCTTATATCTATCCCTGCCAGCCTCCGATCAGGCTTTCATCAGCACATCCAACATTCCTATCGCCAGTGTCATTCCATCCTTCGAGGTCTTATGAAGGACCATTTTGTCATAGCCATAGGCCGCAACCGCCCTCTCACAAACATTATCAGCGCCTGTGGCCTCCATAACCAGATCAGAGTGGGCAAAATCTCCGCCCTGCTCCATCAGAAACTCTGCCGAGTATGTCATAAATGGTATTCCCAGGCGCTCAGCCAGCTCTATAAGCCCCTGCTCATCCGCCTTTTTATCAATTGAGACCAGTGCCTTGAGGGATTTTGCATCGATTCCCAATTCCCGAAGCTTGCCGGTAAGAAAATCATAGAGTTCCTCACAGCTTTTTCCCCGTCTGCAGCCCATTCCCACAACGGTGCTCTTAGGGATAAGGCACAGCCCCTCCTCTTTCCGCATCTTTGGCGAAACAGTAAACTCTACTTCCTCTCCCGCCAGCAATCTTGCGGAAAAAGCCTTGGCTTCCTTCATGTCGTTTATGACCATGTTATTGTTTTTGGCAAAAACGTCCACAGCAAACTCACCATTCACATCTGTCGCCGTCGTGATTACCGGTACTGCAGCTATAATAGCCGCCAGCTCCCTCGCAGCCTCAACTGCGCCGCCGATATGACCTGACAGAAGCGGTATCACGAAGCTTCCCTTCTCATCTATCACCACAACTCCGGGGTCTGTGGTCTTATCCTTACAAAAAGGTGCAATTGCTCTAACAGCGATTCCTGTCGCCCCGATAAAAACAAGTATATTTCCCTGCCTGAAGTTCTCACTTGTCCATTCAGACAGGCCGCTTGCCTTCTCATAATCTGACTCTTCCGACGTTTCCCCGGAAATGCCCTTTTTGATCCTGAGCATCAGCTCTCTTCCGGCCTCTGTAAAGCATATGAATTTATATCTTCCGCACTCGGTTTTTTCCATTTTCCCCTGCCGTATATATTCAAAATATTTTTTTAAAAATAATTTATTTGCTCGTTATTACAGATAACAGTTGTTTTCTTACTTTTCTGTACATATCGAGAGAAAGCCCATATAAAGGCTGTATAACGCCGCTGTCCACTATTTCTTTCGGTGTCATACACAGTGTAGTTCCGTCATCTTTTACCAAAAGACATCTGGCCGAAATCTCAAGTGCAAGTTCCAGCTCATGAAGTGACATTATTATGGTCACTCCCCGGGCTGAGAGCCCCTTTATTACCTCCATCAGCTCCAGTCTGTGTCTGATATCCAGATACGATGTGGGTTCATCCATTACAAGATATTCCGGATCCTGGCAGATTGCCCTTGCTATCAGCGTTCTCTGCTTCTGTCCGTCGCTCATGGCAAGAAATGCTCTGTCACTGATGTCACCGATAGCCATAAGTTCGCAGGCTTCCTTTGCTGCCTGATGATCCTCTTTTCCAAAAAGTCCGAAACCATCGCTGTAGGGAAGTCTTCCCGACAGTACCACGTCATAGGCGCTCATATGCTCAGGCTTTACCCTGTCGGTATTGACAATGGCCATGCGCCTGGCCAGCTCCTTAAGGGGAATCTTTCCTATTTCCTGATCCTCTAAAAGCACCGCTCCGCCCATTGCCCTAAGCTCTCCGGAGATACTCCTTAGAAGCGTTGATTTTCCGCCGCCATTTGGCCCGATTAGAGAGATTATCTCTCCCTTTTCCACCTGAAGATTAACTCCGGTAAGTACCGTTTTTTTATGATAACCTGCCCTTAGATCCTTAATTCTCATGTCTCTTGTGCCTCCTGATTATCATAAATATCACTATAGGTGCACCAAAAAGGGATGTAACCGCCGAAACATTTAATTCCATAGGTGCGAACATCATCCTGGCAAGAAGATCGCTGAAAAGGCAGAAAATTGCGCCTGAAATAAAGGACGCCGGAATCAGCACCACGGGCTTGGAGGATTTAAGAGACCCCCTCATAAGGAAGGGCACCGCGATTCCGATGAAGGAAACAGGTCCTGCGAAGGCTGTGACACAGGCTGACAAAAGGCTGGACAACAGTATTATCAGCACTCTGCAGAGCTTTACATTAACACCGACGCTTCTGGCATAGGACTCACCAAGCCTGAAGGCATCGAGACTCCTTGACAGGAGCAGTACTCCCAGCATCCCCACTACCACTGTAACTACACAGTATATGGCTCCTTCAATATTTGCCCCGGAGAAGCTTCCCTGGGACCAGCTGTGAAGGTTAACAATATCCGAATCATCTGCGAAGGCAATCAGGAATTCCGTGATAGCGCTGCAAATGTAGCCTATCATAATTCCCGCCGCCAGAAGAGCCGCCATATTCTTGACGCTCTTGGATATTAGTATTATGAATCCCGTGGCCAGTAGCGAACCCACAAAAGCCGCAGCTATCAGCATTATCCCTGATACGCCGCCGGTAAAACTCCTTCCTGCCGCCAGAATAAGGAGAAGTGCCACCGTCATCTTAGCTCCTGAGGAAACGCCCAGAATATAAGGTCCCGCAATGGGATTGGAAAAGAACGTCTGCAGCAGAAATCCGGACACAGCAAGTGTGCCTCCCAGCACAAATGCCATAATTGTCCTTGGAAGCCTGATATTCATTATGATATTTCTCTTCTTCTCATCCGCCGCTGCGCCTGTCAGTATTTCCCAAAAGCTCCGCAGATCAATCCTTACGTTGCCCACAAGGAGATTAAGCAGTATTGCCGTGATCGCCAGGATCATCAGAATTACGAACACGCACACAATGCGGCGTCTGCCGCGGTCATGCATCCTTATTTTTTCCTTTGCGATATTCTGTGGTAAATTCCGGAGCATAGAGCCTCGACATCTCATAACCGCTCTGGGCTACGGCTTTTCCCACTATGATAAGGGCTGTTTTGGTTATGCCCTCTTTGCTTGCTGCCTCCGGAAGAGTCTTAAGACTGCAGATGACCTTCTTTTCATCGGGCCAGGTGGCCTTGTAGACTATGGCGCAGGGAGTATCCTCGGTCAGTCCCGCAGCAATGAGCCTCTCAGACAGCCTCTTCGAATCTCCCGCTGACAGGAAAAAGACCATCGTGGCTTCATGGGCCGCCAGGGCCTCCACCGACTCTTTTTCCGGGACCTTGGTTCTTCCTTCCATCCTTGTTATTATGACGCTCTGGCTTATCCCCGGAAGGGTATACTCCAGATTCAGACTGGCTGCTGCCCCGCAAAAAGAGCTCACACCCGGCGTAACGTCGTAGCTGATGCCGTCCTTATCAAGAAGGTCCATCTGTTCTCTGATGGCGCCGTAGATACTGGGGTCTCCCGTGTGAAGTCTTACCGTCGTCAGTCCCTCTTTTTCCGCATTTTTAATTATTTCCAGCACTTCATCTATGTCCAGCTTGCTGCTGTCGTGGATGCTGCAGCCCTCTTTCGCATAGTCCAGGAGCCCCGGATTAACCAGAGATCCCGCATAGATTATCACATCCGCCTTCTCTATCAGTTCCTTGCCCCTTAGAGTTATCAGATCCTTGGCTCCGGGGCCCGCACCTACAAAATGTACCATAAGCTATACTTCCTTTATCCACTCATGAGCCCCAGCCGTTGCCACAAGCTCAGTATTTTCCTTGGAAAAAACGATTACCTCAGCCTTTACTCTGCTCTCAGACCAGGTCTCAAGATATTCCCTTATTTTCTCAGCCATGAGCCGGAAAACAGCCTCTCCCCGGCCTGTCTCGTTAATTATTCCCACCGCTTCGTCCGTCATTACGCAGTTAAGAATGCGGTCTTTTACAGCTAAATATTTATCTTCGTCAAGGCACTCCTTAGACAACTGCGCCAGAATCTCCATTCTGTGGTCTCCGTACATGGAGTGGGTGTTCTTGATTCCCCCTGCCACTTTAACGAGCTTACCTATATGCCCTGCAAAGAGTAGCCTTGATAAACCTGCTTCTGCAGCCATTTTCACGGTATCACAGATAAAATTTGAACTCATGACCACGTCATTTTCATCGATGCCGTAGACCTCCTGCAGGAAAGTTAAGCCGTAATTACCCGGCGCCGCCATCAGCATATCCCTGCCCTCGGCTCTTCTAACACTTATTTCCGTGCGAATGGTATCAAGAAGCGCCGTATCACTCATGGGTTCCACGATTCCGGTGGTTCCAAGAATCGATATGCCTCCAACAATGCCAAGCTTAGGATTAAAGGTCTTCTCCGCCAGCTCTTTTCCTCCGGGAACGCTGATGGTAGCTCTCACTCCCCGGTCTGTCATATCGTACTTTTCAAGAACTGCCTCAAGGCTCTCCCTGATCATTTTTCTCGGAACAGAGTTAATGGCCGCATTGCCCACAGGCTGATCCATTCCGGGTTTGGTAACCCTTCCCACGCCTTCTCCGCCGTCTATATTGATTTTCGGCTCCTGCACCAGCTCTACCGTTGCAAAGACCTTGGAACCTGCGGTTACATCAGGATCATCTCCTCCATCCTTGATAACGGCGCAGCTCACCGTCTTCTTAGCTTCATCTCTTTCGATATCCGTAATCTCAGCATTATAGGCAATCCCCTTGGGAGTCATAATACTGACATTATGAATATCGCTTCCCGTTATCAGCATGATAAGCGCAGCTTTAGAGGCAGCCGCAGCGCAGCTCCCTGTAGTAAAACCGCATCTTAACCTCTTATCACCCTTTACGATGAATAATCCTTCTTCACTGATCTCCATAAACTACTTAACACCGCTTCGTAAGGCTGTACAGAATAGAATTACAGATTGCCGCAGCCACTGTGCTTCCGCCCTTTCTGCCTCTGTTCACAATATAGGGGACGCCACTATCTATTATAAGCTCCTTGGCCTCAACCACGTTTACAAAGCCCACCGGTACGCCTATAACCAGCTCCGGCTTAAGAGCCCCTTCCTCCATCAGCTCCTTGATCCTAACCAGCGCCGTGGGAGCATTGCCTATTGCGAAGATCAGCGGTACTTCCAGCTTTGCAGCCTTCTCCATGCTGACTATGGCTCTGGTAACTTCTCTTTCTTTAGCCTCTTTTGCCACGTCCTCATCTGCCATAAAGCAGTGAACCTCGCCCCCGAACTTAGCCAGGGTCTTCTTGCTGATGCCTGAAAGAGCCATATTTGTGTCGGTAACTATATGAGCCCCCGCCTGTATGGCCTTCCTGGCTTTGGCAATCACATCTGCTGAAAACACAAGGGTATCTGCGTACTCGAAATCTGCCGTGGTATGAATAACCCTCATTACTGTGGGAAGAAGCTCTTCGTCAATGTCTTTTCCCAACTCTTTTAATTCCTGTCCTATTATTCTAAAGCTCTCCTTCTCTATATCAGAAGGCTTGATATGTTCAAGATTCATTCACATTCCTCACACAATAATGAATTTGATCAGTATGATCATATTCCGATGATCCTGTAGATCATTTCCCAGTCAAGGCTCTGCCTCAGAACATCCGCCAGTCTGTTCAGCTCTTTTTCCTGATGAACGAAGGCTCCCTCAATCTCAGGAACAGGCTCCGTTATGCCCTTTTTGTCATAAACCAGCTTAAGCAGGGCCTGTGTCAGGTCCGCTGAATCAAAAATGCCGTGGATATAGGTCCCCAGCACATTCTCATTGGCAATTACGGGAAAAGTATCAGTGTCTGCAGTACTTTCTCCCATATGAATCTCATAGCCCGTAACCTCCATTCCGGAAAGCGGCGCATAGACTCCGGTCAGATTACCGATTGTCCCGCTGACCTGACGCAGGTTCTTGGTCTTTTCGAAGACCGTATCCACATGCAGTAGAGACAGGCCTTTTGCTTCTCCTCCCGTCTCACTGCACTCCGGATCTGTGATGCATCTCCCCAGCATCTGAAAACCGCCGCATATGCCGATAACAAGCCCCCCGTTACCGGCAAGTTCACCTATTTTTGCGGCGAACCCCTCTTTATAAAGCCACGTAAGATCACCAAGAGTGTTCTTGGTGCCGGGCAATATAACAATATCAATATCTTCCAGTTCCTCCGGTGAAGTCGCATAGAACAGACTCACCCCCGGTATATTTTCAAAGATGGTAAAATCCGTATAATTGCTGATAAAAGGAAGCCTTACAACAGCTATCCTGACCTTGGCGTCTGCTGCCGTCTCGCTGCCTCGCCTTAACCTCTCGGACACACTGTCCTCTTCATCAAGATCCAGCTTCACATAGGGCACGATCCCTGCAAAGGGGATGTCACTATAAGCCCCAAACATCTCAAGTCCCGGCTCCAGAAGCGTCACATCTCCTCTGAATTTATTGATTATCAGACCCTTTACCCTATCTCGTTCTTCCCGGGAAAAAAGGCTGATGGTACCCAGGAGTTGTGCGAACACTCCACCGGGATCAATATCTCCGGCAAGAATTACCGGTGCATCAAGGATCTCCGCAAGGCCCATATTTACTATGTCATTTTCCCTGAGGTTGATCTCCACAGGGCTTCCGGCGCCTTCGATCACGATGATATCGGAATCCTTGGCCAATCTGTCATAGGCAGCCCTGATATCAGGAATAAGGCTCCTCTTCATCCTGAAATACTCCCTGGCCGGCATGTTTCCTATGGGAAGCCCGTTAACAATGACCTGCGAGGTGGTATCCCCCATAGGCTTCAGAAGTATCGGATTCATGTCCGAAGAGGGCTGTCTTCCCGCCGCCACAGCCTGAAGGGCCTGGGCTCTCCCTATTTCCCTGTTGTCAGGGGTTACGAAGGAATTAAGGGCCATGTTCTGGGATTTAAAGGGCGCAACTCTATAGCCGTCCTGCATAAGAACTCTTAGTATCCCCGCTGTCAGTATGCTTTTTCCAACTCCGGACATGGTGCCCTGGATCATTAGATTTTTGGCCAAATATTTTACCTCTTAAGTTTATGGAAAAACTCCGTTTCCTCTTTTTCCTCATTTATTACGCTGTAAAGGTCCCTGATTATGGTTCCCGTGCTGTCAGAGAGCTGATACAGGGACTTATCCGTATACCAGACATTTCCCGATAAAACAGCCCCGAAGTCGCCAAACACGGCGTCCTCCTCAACGAGCTGCGTAAGAGTCTCCGGCGCATCCTGAATAGTTGCATTATAGATAAGTATGTCGGCATTCTGTGCGTAGTCATAGAACGCCTCAACACTGATAGTTACCTGGGATGCTACGCTGTCATCATCTCCTGTTGGCGCCAGATACGTTCCTCCTGCCATCCCCACCATCTTGGCAAAATAGTCTCCGCTTCTTCTGGTAACTATCTGATGATTGGAATTAATGGAAAAGATCACAACGTTTTTGCCTGAAACATCACTTAAATCCAGCGACTCAACATGCTGCTCCTGCTCAGAAAAAATCTCACTGGCAGCCTCTTCTTTGCCGGCTATAACGCCGTATACTTTAACCCATTCGCATCTTCCAAGGGGTTCTTGCTCATAGCTTGACCTGTCGATAAAAACCGGAATTCCCAGCTGTTCCAATTTCTCCCGAACCTTGGGAACATGCAGGATCATAGTGTTTTCAATGGCAAGATCCACGTCCTTCATGACTATCTGCTCATAGTCGGGAGCGCTGTATTTACCGCCATAGGCAAGGGTTCCACTCTCCATGGCCTCTTTTGCCGAATCAATGTACCAGTCATCCTGCATGGTGCCTGATAAAGCGATGTCTCCAACGCTTCCAAGGCTGTCGAAATGGCACATGACACTTGAAGCCGCCATATATACTGAGTCCAGCGGTCTCATAAGTACAGTGATATCGGATGAAACCTGTGGAATTTCTCCTCCTTCCGGAATGAGAAGGTAGTTACTGCCATCATCCACGCTTATTACAACGTATTCATCGCTGTAACGGTGAATGCGGTAACACTGCGCATAGGCATTTTCGTCTGTAGAAATATAGGTAAGGCCCGATATTGCAGGCGGCTGTAGCGCAGCCCCATTTGATGGATTCTTAGTAACATCACTACTCTCTGCCTGATTATCAGCAGCTGCAGTCTCTTCGGCACCGTCACCGCCTCCAATAGTAAGAAGCAGCGTATATTCAATAAGGTGAGGCTTGCTCATGGCAGTGGTATCCGCCTGAACTACGAACTCTTTTCCCAGAACAACAGGAACTTCAAATACAGAGCCGCCCTCGGTGCTGACAGGGTAAAAAGTCTGTCCGTCAACCACCATATAATCATAATTGGAGCTGCTCCATATCAGTGTTGCCACAGCCTTCCCGTCCCTTACGGTGACGCGGCATGGGCTCTCTAGATATGCCTTACCGCTTCCTCCCTTAAGCACCACGGATGCGGTGTATTCCCCATCGGAAACACCGCCGCATCCCGTAATACATAAGAATATTGTAAGCAGAAGAATAAGGCTTTTTATATACTGAACAACCTCTCTTTTTTGCTCCATACCTATTATTTGATCATATCACCTGTGTGCTTAACATAGATATCCTGAACTGCTTCAATTCCGCCAAGACCTGAGATCTGGCAGTCTACGCTCTCGAAGCTTCCGTCTGCTTCAAAGCCGCTCTTCCAGGAATCCTCATCATCTCCTGCCATATCGTTGTTGGCGTGGTCTCCTGCAACAACCATGAGGGGTCTTAACACAACCTTCTTGTAGCCTGCCTCTTTTACTGCTGCAATAACATTTGTCAGCTCGGTCTCCTCGGGCTCGCCCTCAACGGTTCCGATAAATACGTTCTCATAACCAAGCTTCTGCATCTGAGTCTGCATCTGACTGTAGGTAACCTTTGCTGTATGTGAAGTTCCGTGGCCCATGAATACGAAGGCTACTCCTTCATCCTTTGCTGCTGCAAGATCGGCAAAACCGGCCTCTTTTACTGCTGCCTCTGTTACAGCAACTGCTACCTTTTCCTTATCCTCGTTGATCTCGGAAGCATCTTTTCCCACAGTTCCAAGTAAAGGCTCAGCGATGGCTACTGTCTCGAACTTGTCCTTGTAGCTCTCAACAACTTCCATCAGCTCATCGTACTCAGCGCCATGCATAAGGTGTGTAGGCTGGATAACAAGGTTCTTAACGCCGTTGTCAACAGCTCTCTGAAGGGCCTGCTCCACGTTGTCGATTTTCTCAGCATCCCTTGCGTATACGTGGTTGATAATGATCTGAGCTGTAAAAGCTCGTCTAACTGACCAGTCAGGATAAGCTGCTGCAAGGGCCTTCTCGATACCGCCGATGTCCTTGGCTCTGCTGTCATTGAAGGATGTTCCGAAACTTACAACAAGAAGCTCATTTTCTCCGATATCATCTCCATTAAGGGGATCATCCTTACTTGCATCTCCTGTATCTCTTCCAAAGTAGTCAGGATCTGCATCTTCGCCCTCTACAAGTTCCTTCTGATCATCTGTAAGAGCATCCCAGGCTGCCTTAGCCTTTTCGCAATCCGCGTAGGTGTTGTCGTTGTAGGTCTGAACATAAATTGCATCAATAAGATCTGCTACTTCCTTAGCCAATTTCTCGTCCTCTTCTCCATTAGATGCCTGAACATCAGATACTGTTACTTCATGGTCGTACCATTTTCCCTTGGTTCCTATAAGAGCCAGCGGGAATCCTGCGTCAATGGCAGGTACGGGAACATCAAAGCCGTATACTTCTTCTGTGGTTCCATCCTCATATTTAACTATGTCTGTTGTGGGCTCAAGAAGAACTGCGCCGTCCTTCTGGGCATCCTCGGCACTTCCCGGGAAAAGATTGACGATATTCTTGGAAGGAAGTGTGATATGAATGGTCATCTCTCCATTCTGCACCTTAAGAATTCCCTTATCTCCATAGGCTTCATTGATGTGGAACATGCTTGAATCTGTTGTGAAAGTTGCTGTGTAGGTTCCATCCTCAAGAACTGCTGTGTCCTCTGCTGATTCCTCAGCCTTTTCAGCTGTGACTGACTCAACGTTCTCTTCCTTTACTTCTTCGCTTACTGCCTCTGTGGCCTGGGGTTCAGCTTCCTGAACTGCCTTTTCTCCGCAGCCTGCTGTTACTGCAGCTACCATTGTCGCAGCCATAAGGACTGCCAGCATTTTCTTTTTCATAATAATGTCTCCTTAAATGTTATATAATATATATGTGAAATATATATAATCGAGTAGGCTGACTCCTACTTGATTTCGCCCACGAACATTCCGCATTTCATGCTCGCGCGTAAGGTATATGTTGCATTTATGCAACATATACCTTACGCGCGAGTGCGCATCCATAGCGGAGCGTTTTTTGTTTAATAGGAAATTCGGAGGAATTTCCTCGTATTATATGATCATACCCTTTCTTTACCTCTTCTATAGGTATAGGGTATG
>NZ_JANSWL010000083.1:0-41753 GCF_028539135.1 Butyrivibrio sp. DSM 10294
GGCGGTGTCAGGAGTTCTGGCGGACTTTCTAAGGAGCAGTAGACCGGTGTTGGGGAAGTTTACGCGTAAAACAGATCCTCTTACGACACTTGTATCTACGGCAACCTGCGAATCATATTCAAAGAGCTTGACGAGTAATGATCCGTCATATTTCTTGCTCTCGCATTCCCAGTGATACTTTTTGCTGGTTCCTTTGTAGGTGATGGTAAAATGAGAATCTGTTATTCTTTTCTCATCAGTTTTGTCCTGATGCTCGATGAAATGTTCATTTCTCATTCTTGTGATGACAGCGGTCTTGTCATAGTTTTCATTGTAGAAATAATTGACAAAGGGAATGACTATGTCATCACACTCTGTTTCCATTGTTCTGAATGCGTCGTCATAGGCAAACTCAGAATACAATGGGGATACATCGATTTCATTTGTGGGTTCTTCTTGCATACACATATGCCTCCTTCATTGATTTTTTTAATTCAAATACCCAAAACATTGAAAATAAGCATATGCAGAATGCATTGCCTTTCCGGATTGGAATTGAAGTTGTGAAAGAGTATCACAACGATAATACAATAGCATGGATATAAGGGATTTACAATATATAAAGTGTCAGGCACATGTGGCTTCCCGGGGGGTGATACTCAAATGAATGAGACGGTTTTTTACCAAACAGAACCGTCCCCATTGGTAAAAAAACCGTCCCCACATCCATTACTTCTCAAAATACGCAAACGCAATAGCTCCGGGGCCTGCATAGGTACCGATGGTGGCGCCTGCATACATGATATTGGTTTCCAGGCTGACAATCAGAATAGCATAAAAAATAGGGCTGCAAGAGCCTCTTCTTTACCACAAATTCAGTAAAGGTTGTGAATTTCATTTATACCATGTGACGGCTGTGCTATACTATTTCCCGGCAAATATGTAATTGTTGGGAGAGAGTATGATTTTCGTCAGGGACAAAAAATTTTACACTACTTTGGCGGCCTATGCGCTGCCGATTGCGCTTCAGCAGCTGATCACGGTGGGGGTCAACATGGCGGACAACGTGATGCTGGGGCAGCTGGGGGAGGCGCCCATGAGCGGGGCTACTCTGGCCAATAATTTTATCAGCATTTTTCAGATCATGTGCATGGGGCTTGGAATGGGCGCCAGCGTGCTGGTGAGCAGGTTCTTTGGGATGAAGGAGAAGCTCTCCATGAAAAAGGCTGTGAATATCATGCTCAGGATGCTGTTCGTGGTGGCGACGGTATTTGCGGTGGTGACAGCTCTTTTTCCTGAGAATATTATGAGACTGTTTACTACGGAAAAAGAGGTTATTGAAAAGGGCACGGGGTATCTGCTGATATCGATTCCTTGTTATTATCTTAACGGCTATGCGATGACGTCCAGCATTATGCTAAGGAGCGTGGGCAAGGCCAATATTCCGCTGTATTCGAGTATTGCTTCTTTTTTTATCAATATCTTTTTTAACTGGGTATTTATCTTCGGTAAGCTGGGGGCGCCGGCTATGGGTGTCAACGGTGCGGCGCTGGGAACGCTGATCGCGAGGGTTGTGGAGTTTGGCGTTATCATGGGATTTCTGATGTTCGTGGATACGAATATTGGGCTGCGGCCGAGGGATCTTGCGATTTCTGTGGGAAATCTGATTCCGGAGTACATCAGGATCTCGATTCCGGTGCTGGTGTCGGATACGCTGCTGGGGCTTGGAAACAGCGCTGTGGCGGTGGTTATGGGACACATCGGGGCGAGTTTCGTTGCGGCGAATTCCATAACGACGGTGGTGATGCAGCTTGCGACGGTGGTGATACAAGGCATCTCTCAGGCCAGCTGTACGATCACGGGGATCACCCTGGGAAAAGGGGAGGTGGAGAAGGCGAGGCAGCAGGGCTACACTTTTGCGGCGCTGGGATTTATCATCGGCGGTGTGGGCTGCGGGGTTATTCTGCTGTTGTCCAATGTTATCGTCGGAGCGTACAAGATTGAGCCGGAGACGGCGGTGCTGGCCGGGGATCTGATGCATGCGGTGGCGGTGGTTATCTGGTTTCAGGCGGCGAACAGTATTTTGACGAAGGGGACGCTGCGAGGGGGCGGTGATACGAAGTTTCTGATGGTGGCGGATATTATTTTCCTGTGGCTGTGCAGTATTCCGCTGGGGGCGCTTACGGGGCTGGTGTTTAAGTGGCCGGGGTTCTGGGTGTATATTATGCTGAAGATCGATCAGTTTATTAAGTGCGCGGTGTGCGTGGTGAGGCTACGGAGCGGGAAGTGGATTAAGAGGATCGAGAAGTAGAGGAGTGATAAATAAAGGATTAATTTTGAAAAAAATTGGGGTCTGACCCCAATTTTTTTTTGCACATGGCGCGAAGCCAGTATTTATCAGGATTTGTGAAAAGGTAAATTGTGTCTAAAGTGTGAATTGGGGTCAGACCCCAATCACACTTTGGACACAATTAAGCAAGGAATCCAAGATTAACCATGGAATACAGCTCTCCGTCAATCTTGCCAACGCCGCTTACAAGGTACTCGCAGCCCTTAAGGAAAGCAGATGATTCCTTGATTTCCTCATCGGCAACAGAGATCACGTCCATAACCTGGTCAACGATGATTCCGACCTGCTTGTTCTCCTCCAAAGTAACAACAACAATCTTGGTGCTACGTGTGAAAACATCATCCTCAAGACCCATCATACGACGAAGGGAAAGCACAGGGATCACCTCACCGCGCAGGTAAATGATTCCTCTGTAATGCGCCTCAGCACCGGGCATGCCTGTGATCTGAGGAAGTTCGATAATAGTATTAATGGAAAAAATATCAATTGCAAAGTTCTCATCGCCAATCTTAAAAGCGATATACTTTTTCTCTTCTGTCACAACATCATTGTAAACTGCAAGCTCGTTCATTGTTACCCTCCTGAATTAATTTCGTTATCATAATTTTTTAATATATTTTTTATAATTGTTGCGTCCATATAATTACATATAGATAGCCGCTAAGTCAACAAGTAATTAACTTTTAACCGATTATCAAAAACGTGAAACTATGTTGCCGGAGCCGTTTCTTCATATTATATGGAATCACATTCGAAATAATTCTGTTGTAACTCTTCAACAAAGGATTATTGTTTTACAGTTATTTCTTTGACATGATTTATGAAAAAAATATAAATTAAAAATTAATATTGCATTAAGCGAGCGTCTGAAATATAATGCATTTTGTTGTTGAAATATTGGGCAAAGCAAGCGAAAGCTTGTGGCGCAAAGCTATAGGGACTTTAACATGTCAGCCAGTTGCATTCCTATTCGATAATGATCTGATCGGGGCAATACCCGCAGATCGATTTCGAAACGAATTTTTCAGAAGCATGGGACATGTCTCCCATGCTTTTTTGTGTTGAGTTTTATTGTTTGTACAAATACGAACAGAAAGGAAATGAAATGAAAAAGAAGAGTAGAAACATGGTCCGTGGTATTATTCTTATCGCATCAGTGCTTGCAATCGCTATGTCTGCACTGATCGGTTACATCGGATTCAACCACATTCAGAGCGCATATTACACATCTTTCTCAGAGGGCCTTCAGGCAGCCGCTATCCTTCTCGAGAATCAGATCTCTAATCAGTACGAGGGTGACTGGTCATTATCAGAGGATGGCCAGCTTCTTAAGGGCGGCGTTGCTGTACATGATAACTACCAGAGACAGCTTGATAACCTTAATAAGCAGACCGGTATGCATTTCACTATTTTCTACGGAGATACACGTTATATTACTTCTCTTACAGATGCTACCACCGGCAAGCGTATGGAAGGCACCAAGGCCTCTGATGCAGTAATCGCAGAGGTTCTTAGACACGGAAATGAGTACCTTGCAAAGAACTTCGAGATCGGCGGACAGAACTGGTACGCATACTACCTTCCTCTTAAGAACTCTGACGGAACCACAGCAGGTATGGTTTTCGCAGGTCGTGATACAACTATCGTAGCAAAGAACATGCAGGCAGCCGGAACAGCGATCCTTGCCACATTCCTTCTTTTCTTTGTATTTAATCTGATCGTTGCCCGTCTTATCATCTCAAGAACCAGCAAGGCTATCCGTGATATCGTTGATGGCCTCCAGAATCTTGAGGAGGGTGAGCTTTCCTTCTATATTAACGACAGAACCTTCAATCGTAAGGATGAGCTTGGTGTCATCGCATCCAGCTCCGCTCAGGTTCGTGACAAGCTTCAGGACGTTATCAGTGCTACAAAGAAGCTGTCAGAGGACGTTACAAAGTCAGGTGAGAGCCTTGCTACATCAGCAGAGTCTGCTTCAAGAGTTGCAGAGCAGGTTACAACAGCCGTTGAGGATATCAGCCGCGGCGCAGCTTCACAGGCAGAAAGTGTAGAAAACTCAGTAAACAACACAATAGAGATGGGCGACAGCATTGACGATATCACTGACAGAATCGAAGTTCTTTCAGCAGCAGCTAACGATATGATGACAGGCGCTCAGCGTACAGTTGATACTCTTGGCAGCCTTATGGACAAGAATGTTGACGTTATGTCTTCAATGCAGGATATCAATACTCAGATCCGCAACACCAACGACTCTGTAAAGAGTATCGCAGAGGCTTCTAACATGATCACAGAGATCGCAGAGCAGACACACCTTCTTTCTCTTAACGCTTCCATCGAGGCTGCAAGAGCAGGTGAGTATGGCAAGGGCTTCTCAGTTGTTGCTTCCGAGATCGGTAACCTTTCTAAGCAGTCAAAAGAGGCCGCTGTTTCAATCAAGTCAATCGTTGAGCTTCTTGTTGAGGAGTCTCAGAAGAACGTTCAGATCATCGAAAAGCTCAGCGAGAGCATGCAGGAGCAGAACGAGCAGCTCACCAACACCAAGGATGACATGGATGCTGTCGTAGAGAACGTTAACAACGTAGATCATTCCACAAAGCAGATATCAGAGAAGATCCACCTTCTGAATCAGCTTAAGACAAGCTTCGCAGATATTATCCAGGAGCTTTCCGCAATTTCTCAGCAGAACGCAGCTTCTACCGAGGAGACAAATGCTTCTATGGAAGAGCTCAACGCTACATTCTCACTTATCAGCAACGCTGCCAGCGATCTGCGTGATATGGCCGAGACTCTTAATGAGAAGATGGCATTCTTCTCACTTCAGAGCCAGGAAGAGAACCAGAAGACAGCTTAATATACCGCAAATGTGAAAAAACTGTGATTGGGGTCTGACCCCAATTCACAGTTTTTTCACATTTGCAGATACTCGTGGTATGATTAATACAGAATACGCATACCAATAATTCTTTTTTTGTGGGGGAAAAAAAGATTGAGTATCAACAAGAACCATTCGCTTGCCGAAAAAGCAAGATCTTTTACACTTCTTAGCTGCGTCGCCTTCGGAATCGTGGCGCAGATCATGGCTCTGACCTTCTACGGAGTCTCAAACACCAAACAGCTTATAAGGGTCGCGGAGTCTGCGGCAATGCAGGCGGCAATGAGCGCCATTCACGGTGCAGACAGCCTTGGTTTTTCCCGGGAAGTTATGGATATATATAACGGGCTCAGCGATGAGGAAAAAAATGCAGTCGGAACCCCGGCGTACCTTGAGCACTTCAGCTCCATCGACACAGGGAGCGACAGCACCTACAGGCGCCTCATCAACATGCTGGCGGGAACCAAGGAATACCACAACGTCTACGCAGTGTACATCGCCATGTACGATGAGCAGAATTCGCGCATAGTCTACATCGCCGACGCCGACGACATTGACGGACAGGGCATCAAACCCGGAGAATGGGAACCCGTCAACAAAAAAGGCATGATGAAGTTCCTAAACCACAACGACAGCAGAACACTCTACGACATCGCCTGGATCGACAAATACGGCTTTTTGTGCTCAGTGGCAGTGCCCATGAAGGACAGCGCCGGTAACCTCTGCGCCTTTATGCTGGTGGACATTTCCATCAGCGAAGAGATCACCCTAATGGTCAAATTCTTTTTCCAGCTGCTCATCGTCCTCGGCGCCGTAACCGTCCTGATTTCCTACACTCAGAACAAGCGGATCAAAAAAGGCCTCGTGGAGCCCATCAACCGCATCGCCCAGGCATCATCGGATTACGTCAAGCACAAAGAAAACGCCACCGGCGAGAAATCCTTTTTTTCCACCCTTGATATCCACACCGGCGACGAGATTGAGAACCTGTGCAACGTCATGTCTACCATGGAAAAAGAGATGCTGGACTACGAGACCAATCTGACCAAAGTCACCGCCCAGAACGAGCGAATCGAGACTGAGCTGTCCCTTGCAACCAAGATTCAGCTATCCATGATTCCGCACGATTTTCCACCTTTTCCCGACAGAAAAGAGTTCGACATCTACGCCAGCGTTGAGCCCGCAAGAGAGGTTGGCGGCGACTTCTACGACTACTTCCTGATTGACGATGATCACCTGTGTGTGCTCATGGCAGACGTTTCGGGAAAAGGCATCCCAGCCGCTCTTTTCATGATGATTTCCAAAGTCATTATCCAGAGCTGTGCCATGCTTGGAACCTCCGCTGCGGAGACCCTTAACAAGACCAACGAAGCAATCTCATCAAAAAACCAGACCGACATGTTCGTAACGGTCTGGCTGGGAATTCTGGAAATCTCCACCGGCAAGCTTACCTGCGCCAACGCGGGCCACGAGTACCCGGTTCTTAAACGCTCCGGCGGGGAATATGAAATTTACAAAGACAAGCACGGCTTTGTTATCGGCGGCATGGAAGGCACCAGCTACAAGGAGTACGAGATCACTCTGGAAAAAGGAGACCGTCTCTTCCTCTACACCGATGGCGTGCCGGAAGCCTGCGACGCCGACAATAACATGTTCGGCACAGAGCGCATGCTTGCTGCTTTGAACGAATCCGGAAGCGGCTCCGAACCCCCGTCGCTCCAAGACACCCTTACCAACGTGCGATCAGCCGTCAGCGATTTCGTCAAAGACGCCGAGCAGTTCGACGATCTTACCATGCTGTGCCTGGAGTACCGGGGCTAACTTAAGAATTTTGAAGTGGGCATGTGCTTTTCTGCCATGCTCACTTTTTTATGCGCTTGTTTTTTCTTTTGCCATGTGCTATCCTATCGGTGTTGCGATAATCTTTCGCAATTTCATTAACTCCAATCAGGTACAGCCAGACATTTCTTGTCGCGGCTGATTCCCAACTATTTGGACCAAGAGATAACACTTAAACGCAATAACACTAAAAAGGAATGACACTATATGGCAAGACCTAGAAGAATCTGGTACAAAGGCGCAGTTTACCACGTCATGAGCAGAGGCAACAGAAGAAAACTAATTTTCAACAATGATTCAGACTACCTACGTTTTTTACGGTGTGTCAAAAAAATCCAATCGGAATCCGGTTTCAAAATCCATGCCCTCTGTCTTATGCCCAATCATTTCCACATGATCATCGAAACCGGCGAGACGTCACTTAGCATAATCATGCAGAAAATCCTCAGTATTTATGTTGAAGGTTATAACAAAAAATACAGCGTGACCGGGCATCTTTTTGAAGGCCGCTACAAGGCCAAGCTCATCGAAGATGTACCGTACTTTCTGGAAAGCAGTCGCTACATCCATCTCAATCCGGTCAAAGCAAACATGGTAGTTTCTCCTGAAAAATTCCTGTACAGCAGTTACTGTAAGTACGTCAATTCGTATTTTCCCGCAATAAATAATGCGCAAAAGCTCATAATAAGTTCCATTTGGAATCTTACCGAAACTTCGCGCATTTTAGGTTTTTTCCCCAAAAAGCCCCATGAGCGGTATCGCAGATTCGTTGAGTCCAGAGTTTCCCACAGAGAGCAGGAACAACTGATCCAGAAAGAATTTTGCGAAGACGACAACTGGGTGCCTTGGGAGAGAAAAAAGCGTGGTTAGATTAGTCTAATGTGCTGTAGAAAGAATCAATATTCTCTTCCGGAAGTACAACCGGATCCCAGCCAAAATCCTTGTAAGAAGTGATGCTCAGATTGTTGGCGGCTACATAGTTGGCGATGATCTGGGCGCGGGTTGCTTCAGTGGCCTCAGAGTCGGAGTATGCCTTCATAAAAGCATCGTAGTGCTCGCCGAAGATCTTTTTTGCAGTGGGTTCAAAGTCTGAGCCGTCGCCAACCTGCTCGAAGCTCGTCACTTCATAATCGCCTGACTCGGTGGTCTTTATATGAATGCATCCGGGAAAAGAGCCGCCGCCCAGGGTCTCAAGCACGTCGCCGTTGAGGTTATAATTGTAGAACCAGAAATCGCCGTAAACCTTGATGTCGCTGCGATCACTATCATCCTCGCACAGAATCACCGGGCAGGGAATCGACACATCGCCACGATCGAAGTACTGGCCCAGCTCTTCATCAAGGTAGCTGTACAATACCAAGTAAAAATATTCAGGTCCCGGATACTCATATGCCGGAAGCTTCGCTGCAGCCTCCGTTGTAGCTTCTGCTGCGGCCTCGTTCGCGGGGGCAGTCGCTTCTTCCACGAACTCTAACGTATCAAATATCGTTGCGAAGGCGTCGCTGACAGCGATATCCATCTCCTCGTTGCCGCTTTTGTGGCCGGTGAACTCAAAAAGGAGCGCACCCTCGAGGTAGTCTCTCGTAAATCCTACCATATACAGTCCTGATCCCTCGTCGCCGGCGGGAAGATACACATAATAGCCCTTAACGTCCTCAGTCCCGGGGAAACGTGTCTCTGTCATAGTAGCAGCCTCGCCCCACTCAGACACGTAGTCCTTGGCGGCCTGCTCTGCATCCTTATCGATTGTGTAGGTTACCATCAGAATGTTTGTGCCTGCGCACTCACCTGTGTAGGAAAAGGCCATCTGCGCACCGCCGCCGATTACCTCGATGCAGCCGGGATCATACTGGCATTTCCATTCGTTGGGATCCTCATAGACTTTGTACTGAACCTCAGGAACCTCCGACACCGCATCATCAACAGCGGTCTGGTCCTCAGCAGCATCCACTCCATCAGCCAGCGGAACCTGCTCCGGCTCAATCACAGCCGCTGTCTCCCTACTTCCGCACCCCGTCACAGCTGCCATTACCATAACTGCAGCCATCACTCCGGACAATACTTTCGTTACCTGTAATTTTCTCATATTTAATTCCCTCCTCATTAGGCGTCCTCAAATTTTCACATCTGTCTTTCACATCTGCAAACAAATATTAGCAAACGGATTATCACAAAAGTGTCACATGCCACATCCCCCGTGGCTTCGCTCTGTAGAAAAGAACACCTACCTCTCATTATACCTCATATTTTTGGGGTCTGACCCCAATTCACAGTTTAGACACAAATGCGATTTTGAAGAATGCTGATAAATACTGGATTTGAGTTAGATTACAAAAAAAATTGGGGTCAGACCCCAATTTTGGCAGCATCTCCGGTTTTGTGAGGCTGGATGAGGAAGATTGCAGGAAGATATATGAGATGATGGTGTGAGAAGAGAATAAAATTCACCTTTGGTGATTTTCATTGTATAATAATCTGCTTGGGGCTTGGCGCCGGGAAAGGGATTAATAGATCTAAGCAGGAAGGTTATTATTTAATGGACTCTATACATACTTTTTTCAAAAAACATGTATCTATCGCAATCGTAGCAGTATTCATCGCGGAGCTCTCCCTCTACGAATTAATGTGGCAGATGGGAACAGCCCTACACTTTAGCTTCGGCACCTCTAATCAGTCATATTTCTTTGCCGAGATTCTTCTGAAGGTTCTTCCTGCATTACTGATCGCCTTTTGCATAGGGACACTGGATTCGCTAAAGGACCCATTTAAGAACCTTGGGAAAAGTCTTTTATCCGGAGCATGGATACTGATTATCTCAGTGCTGGGCAGTATTGTTTTTTTGATAGATGAGTTTGATAAAGGAAAGATGTTAAAAGAACCATCTCATATCGTTTATTTTGTTTTGTTCCTGCTGATGGTCGGTCTGTCAGAGGAGCTACTTATGAGAGGCACCATAACCAGACTTCTTGCGGATAAATTTAGCAAAGAAGGCAAGGGAAAAGTGATCACGGTCCTGATCGGCGGGCTGCTCTTTGGCCTGTATCATTTTTCCAATTATTTCTACAGCCGGGATCTTGAGGCTACGCTTCTTCAGATGTTGGCGACAACCATGATGGGAATGCTGTTATGTGCAATATATGTTAAATGGGGAAACCTGCTGGGAGTTATCCTTCTCCATGCGGCGCTGGATTTCATGACTATGTCGCGGTACGGCCTGATCGCAGGGATGTCCATTGCGGACGACAGGACTTCCGGCGGCAGGGGTGACCTTAAGCAGACTCTTATCAGCAATTCGACTTTTGTTATAGCGGCTATTGTTGTTATGATGCATGGGAAGAAAAAAGACAGGTTTGTAGATAAATAGAGATGGTTCAATCGCAGGGGGATTGAACCATCTTTTTTGTATCAGCCCTTGAGCCTCATCATGAAGATGGAGTATTCATCGTTCTGGAAGTCAAGATTGGGGGAGTTCTCACCGCCGCCGTTGGTGCTGCGCTTGATCTCGGCGTAGAATTCCTCACCCTGGTTGACGATGTCCATGACGGAGAGCGGGATGCCGCATTCTGTGGCTGTGGCGCAGAAATCGTGCAGGGGATTGGCGGATGCGGAGGTGGCCAGGAGCTTTTCTTTTAATGCGTTGTCTTTGGTTGCTTTTTCAAGTAGCAGGTCTAGTTTCTCGGTGATTTCCATATGTTCTCCTCCTTGTGATGTGGCTTTATTTATCGACTATACGCCAGGTGAGGGCGGCGGTCAACGGGGAAAAGATTGGGGTCTGACCCCAATTCACAGAAAGGACACAATTGTGAAATTAGAAAATGCGGTGGTTACAGGCTTTGTGGGCGGTAGGTGATAAAATTGGGGTCAGACCCCAATTTTTTGCGAACGATTTAGCGTATGGGGATGTTTTGCTTGACAAGAATGGGTGGATGTTATATTTTTAAATTGTGCACAATTAAATTTGCGAAAGAGGATAATTATTATGGATAAAAAGCTTGAATTCCATGCGCCTACCTTTGAGGAGGCGGCGGAGCTGGCAAAGACATATGCACTTAGAGACAACAGGACCTGTGATAGTACGGTTCTTGATACATATATCTGGAAAAACATGTATAACACTGCGGTTTATCATGAAGATGGGGCAGCGCTGCTTCTTATGAAGGATGAGAAGGGCTATTTTGCTGCCATGCCATATTGCAGTAAAGAGGAGCTTCCGAAGTATTTCGAGATGCTCAGAGATTTTTTTCACCGGGAACTTGCAAGTCCGCTACGGATTGATCTGGCGGATGAGGAGGCGCTCCGAATTCTTGGCCTGTGCGATTCTGCGGAGTACGAGGTGGCGGAGGAAAGTGACCTTAAGGATTATCTCTACGACGCCGGGGAGCTTAGAGAGCTTCCGGGGAAAAAGTTCCAGAAGAAGCGTAATCTCGTGAACAAATTTATGAAGGAATATGAAGGCAGGTGGGAGTATAAGACTCTTTGCTGCGTAGATGAATTTTTTCTTGAAGAGTTCATGAGTAAATGGGTGGAGCAGCGCCTCGCAGATGGCGTGGAAAGCAGGGAAACACTGCTACTGGAAAAGGAAGGTGTCACAGATATTTTACGTAATTGCGACAAGGTTACCTTCAGGATCGGAGCCATTTTTATCGATGAGAAGATGGAGGCTTTTACCATCGGATCCTACAACGCCAGGGAAAAAATGGTGGTTGTCAGCATTGAGAAGGGCAACTCCGAGATTCCCGGGATCTATCAGGTCATCAATCAGCAGTTCCTTCTTAATTCCTACCCCGAGGCGCAGCTGGTGAACCGTGAGGACGACATGGGAATCGAGGGCCTTCGCCGGGCAAAAGAGAGCTACAATCCCGTGGGATATGCGAGAAAATTCAGAGTGAGTGAGAAGACGGCATGATAGTTGAAATTGCGGAAAAAGATATAGCGGGAAAGCAGAAGACCAGAAAGCTGTACGAGGAGGCTTTTGACGATCCAAAGGAATTTGTTGATTATTATTACGAAGATGTTTGCAGGAAAAATCGAATGGTAGTCAGCATCGAGGGCGGCAAAGGCAGCGAAAGCGGTGATGGCGGCGAGGTTGTGTCGATGCTTCACCTCAATCCCTACACTGTAAATCTCTGCGGCACTGTGGTTCAGAGCTACTATGTTGTGGCTGTTGCAACCACCGCTTTGCGGCGCCATGAAGGGCAGATGAGACGAGTTTTTGACAGGACATTTGAGATTCTGGCAAAAGAGAAAGTTCCTTTTGTTTTCCTTATGCCCGTGGATGAGGCTATTTATTCCTGGATGGGATTTGAGACTATCTGCGATTTTGCGGTTAACCGAATTGCCGATTCTGAGCAAATACGTGAGCGTTATGATGTTTACTGTGTCAGGGATGAGGATTACATAAGGCGGATGCGGAAGGAAGATGAGTTCCGGGCCATGGATAAGGGAGAGGTGTTGCCCGAGGAGCCGGTTATTATGGCGAAGATTACTGATCTTGAGGCTTTCGGTGAGGCTGCAGGGCGAAGATTTGAGTCTGAGGGTGAAGCGATTGAGTGGCTTAAACGGAAAAAAGTATACTTTTGCGAGGAAGTTTAGTGTGAGAAAAATTGGGGTCTGACCCCAATTTTATTTGTGAAAGGGCGCGGGACCAGGAAATATCTGGGGGTGAGAAAATGATAATTGTGTCTAAAGTGTGAATTGGGGTCAGACCCCAATTTTAGAGCACCTGCTCTTGACAGTGTATTACCTCCTATGTATAGTTAGGGTAAAGTTAATCGGTTTACTAACGAGTATAGGAGATAAATCGTGAATATCAAGATGATCGCACAGCAGGCCGGCGTCAGTACGGCCACTGTTTCCAATGTTTTAAACGGCAATTATGGCAAGGTTTCTCAGGCGACCAGGCAGAAGGTTGAGGAGATCATTAAGGCTACGGGGTATAAGCCCAACGTTATAGCCAGGTCTCTGGCCAGGAAAGAGAGCAGACTCATTGGAGTGGTGGTGCCCTATATGGCTCCGGATGAGGACTTTTTTGCCAATCCCTATAATGCCCATATTCTTGCATCTTTGGAGAAATACATCCGGGGAAAAGATTATTATCTGATGCTCCGGTGTGTCGGCGACGCCAGGGACATAGTAACGATGCTGTCCTCCTGGAATGTGGACGGCGCCGTATTTCTTGGTATCTACAAGGATGAAGTCAGGGAGATCAGGGAGCTCATCGATATGCCGGTGGTATTTCTCGACACCTATGCTCCTGATGAAAAGATCGTTAACGTCGGAATCGAAGACTACAGAGGCGGCTATCTGTCCGCCAGATATCTTATTGGAAAGGGCCACGACAAGCTTGCGCTGGTGACACCGGAGATAACCTCAGAGGGTGTTATCAAGGAGCGATACAGGGGCTTTTCAGATGCCTGCAGAGAAGCAGGAATTCCCTTCAAAAAAGGAAATATCTATTATTCACAGTCAACCTATAACAGTGCAGTGCAGGTGGGGCAGGACCTGGCCTTTAAGAGCAGCGATTACACCGCTGTAGCCTGCATGTCCGATATTGTGGCCTTTGGAGTTATCGAGGGTCTTAAGCAGTGCGGAATCCGTGTGCCCTACGACATGTCGGTGATAGGTTTTGATAACCTGCCGGACTGCGAGCTGATGACGCCAAAGCTCACATCCGTGGCCCAGGACTTTGAGTGGAAGGTTAAAAAGGCCGGAGACTACCTGTTCCGGATGATCGAGAGCGGCAAGACCATAACCGCGGACGAGCGTCAGCCCCTTCGAATTGTGGAGAGACAGTCCGTAAGAAACCTCAGGGAATGATCATGGTAAACAGTTTACCAAGGCCTTATCAAAAGTTTCTAAAATTTTAATCTCATTTTCCCCTTCAATTCAATAATATTTATCTAAATAATGGAAAATCCTCCCAACATATTGACCGATATACCGACAATGAATATAGTCATGGTAAACCGATTAACGCAATTTGTTTCAAAGGAGGATTTTTATTATGGAATTCAAAAAAATAGGGGCCATAGCACTCTCAGCAGCAATGGGTATCACAGCGCTTACAGGCTGCGGCAGCGAAGCAGGCACTGCCGCAAACACAACCAACACTGCTAACACAACCAACAATACCGACACCACCCAGCCGGCAGCAACCGAGACTCAGGACGTAACCTTGAAGATCTGGGTTCCTGAGGAAGAGGTGGACATCACAGATCAGATGGTAAAAAACTTTGACGAAGCACATGCAGAGTTCAATATAACCTACGAGATCGCAGTAGTAGGAATTGACGAGGCACCTCAGGCTCTGGAGACAGATGCTGACACAGCAGCAGACATCTTTTACACACCCAGCGGCGGCGTAGGAGACCTTGTAGGCAAGGGACTTCTCCTTCCCATAACCAAGGACATCGACCAGCTCAAGGCAGACCTTCCTGAGAGCGCCATCAACGCTGTAACAGTAGATGGTCTTACCTATGCGGTTCCTTTTTCACCCAACACCTTCTTCATGTATTACAACAAGGACCTTTTCACAGAGGAAGAGGTTAAGAGCCTTGACGTTATGATGGCCAAGGACCTTGGCGATGGCATGTGGAACTTCAGCACACAGCTCACCAACTCCTGGTATGCAGAGATGTTCTTCCTTGGCAACGGCTGCACACTTTTCGGAGCAGACGGACAAAATGCAGCAGACTGCAGCTTCAATGATGCCAACGGCTTTGCAGCAGGCGAGTACATGATCGATCTTGCAGCCAACAGCAAGTATCTTGAGGATGCCGACGGCGTAGGCGGAAGCGCCTTCAAGGAGGGCAAGCTCGGAGCCGTTACCAGCGGAGCCTGGAGCGCACCGGAGTTCAGAGAGGCACTTGGCGACAAGGTTGGTGCAGTTGCCCTTCCCACAGCCAACATCGGAGGAAAAGACGTACAGCTCTCCAACTTCGTAGATTTCAAGACAATCACTGTTAAGTCCAACACCCAGTATCCTCTTGCTGCACAGCAGCTGGCAGTATACATGGCAAGCAGTGAGAGCTGCCTCACAAGATATGAGAAGCAGGGCGACGTTCCCGTTCTTTTATCCCTTGCTGAAAGCGATGCTGTAAAAGCAGACTTCGTGGCCAGCGCTCTCGGAAGCCAGGCAGCTTTTGCCACCAATCAGCCCAGCATCCCTCAGATGGGAGACTACTGGGATCCCATGAAGGCCCTTGGCGTAGGCATCTACAACAAAGAGGTAACAAGGGACAACCTTCAGAGCCAGCTTGATGCTCTGGTAGACAGCATCACCAGCGAGACCTTCTGATATAGGGTGACCTATGTCAATTCGCTACAGAATCACCGAACCAAAGACCGCAATCAAAAAGCGACATAAACCGCTAAAACCAATCAGATCCACAAGTTTCACTACGATATAAAAAGCAGTTGAGGAAATACAAATGAAAGCAGCAACCACTAAAAGGAATATACTAACGATATTTACCAATGGCGATATATTCTCCAAACTTTCATACATACTTTTCGGGCTTTCCAATATCAGAAACGGGCAGGTACTCAAGGGCCTTATCTTCATGGCCCTTGAAGCACTCTACCTTGTGTTCATGATACTCACCGGAGGCCACAACCTGGCTATGATGCGCACTCTCGGCACCAGCACTCAGGGCATGACCTTCAACGAAAGTCTCGGTATTTACGAAGTTTCTCAGGGCGACAACTCCATGCTGATCCTTTTAAGCGGCGTTGTGACCCTTGTTATCACCGGATTTTTCCTGGCTCTCCTTCTCTTTAGTGTCTACTCGGGAGAAGCGGCAAGGCAGGCAAAAGAGCTGGGGAGACGCCCCAACACTTTTCTCGAAGATATAAAGAGTCTTGCCAATGAGAACATTCACTTCTTATTTCTGTCAGTTCCGGTCCTTGGTCTTTCCATATTTACGGTAATGCCTCTTATCTACATGATCCTTATGGCTTTTACCAACTACGACCAGGATCACCAGCCCCCGGGAAATCTCTTTACCTGGGTGGGCTTAAAGAACTTTTTTACCCTCCTTTCCGGAGGTGACAGGTTGGCAGCAACCTTCTGGCCTGTGCTGGGCTGGACCCTTATCTGGGGCTTTGCCGCCACCTTTTCCTGCTACTTCGGCGGGATGATACTGGCTATGATAATTAATTCCAAGGGAATCAAACATAAAAAATTCTGGCGCACCATTTTTGTAATAACCATGGCAATCCCGGCATTTATTTCACTTCGTGTGGTTTCAACCATGCTGGGAGAAAGAGGAATCTTCAATGTCCTTCTGCAGCAGTGGGGCTTTACGGACCACGCTCTGCCCTTCTTATCCAACATAACCTGGGCAAGAGTCAGCGTAATCCTGGTGAATTTCTGGATCGGTGTGCCCGTGACAATGCTGATGGTAAGCGGAATCCTTATGAACATTCCCGGAGAGCTCTACGAGAGCGCCAAGATAGACGGGGCGGGACCTTTCACCATGTTCCGCAAGATCACCTTCCCCTATATGTGGTTCGTGACGACCCCCTACATCATTTCCAACCTGATCAGCAACTTCAACAACTTTAACCCCATCTATTTCCTGACGGGGGGTGAGCCTCTTACCCTTGATTATTACAAGGGCGCGGGCAAAACGGACCTTCTGGTGACCTGGCTTTACAAGCTCACCAAGGACAGCAACGACTATAACCTGGCGGCGACCATAGGAATCATCATCTTTGTCATCTCCGCTATTTTTACCCTGGTATCTTTCTCCAGATCCAATGCTATGAAAAATGAGGAGGGATTCCAATAATGAGTGTCACACACAAAACAGTCATCGGACTTAATCTCAAGAACCATTTAAAGGCGGTGGCAGCTTCCCTTGTTGCGGCGGTTGCTCTGACCCTACCATATATACATGTTTCCGGGGAGAAAAAAAGTATCCCCGGAGCGATAGTACAACTATTGTCAGGAAGTGAGTCCACAGCTTTTATCTGGTTGCTTGTGGGAGCTGCCATATTCACGGCAGTTTCCGCAGCCCTTTCCCTTATAGGGATGGTAAAAATGAGTAAGCCTCTGGCCTGTATCTGGCAGGCTGCTCAGGCACTGTCACTGATCTTCCTGGGACTATTGATGTTCTCCACCAGGATGATGCTGAAGGAAGCGGGGATAACCGACAACTTCCTGAACAAAGACCTGGGAGCAGGCTACTGGCTTGCCTTCGTAAGCTCTTTTGCGGCGCTGGTGCTGGTTATGAAGGTTACCAAGACCAACGTTGGTTACATTGCACTTACGATTCTCGGAGTCATCTGGCTCTTTCCCATTCTCTGGATCGTGCTTACGGCCTTCAGAGCGGAGCAGGGCTATTATGTGGGATATTTTATTCCCAAGGGCTTTACCCTTGATAACTTCAAGAACCTTTTTACCAATCAGAGCGTTCTTCCCTTTGCAAAATGGTGGCTTAACACTCTGATCGTAGCTGCCTGCAGCTGCGTCATAAACACACTGATAATCCTTGCCACCAGCTATGTGCTGAGCCGCACCAGATTCGCGGGAAGAAAAGCCTTCATGAACATTCTGATGATAATCGGCATGTTCCCCGGCTTCATGTCCCTGATCGCGGTTTATAATATCCTTAAGGGCATCGGCCTTAACCAGTCGCTGATGGCTCTGATCGTGGTGGGAGCTGCAGGGGCAGCCATGGGATATCATGTGAGCAAAGGTTTTTTTGACACAATCCCCAAGGCCATCGATGAGGCGGCGATAATTGATGGTGCTTCAAGACTGCAGATTTTCATTCATGTGACTTTGCCTCTGGCCAAGTCCATTATCGTGTACACAGTGCTGGGAAGCTTTCTGGCCACCTGGTCGGATTACATTTTCCCCAGCATGCTCTTTGGCGACAAGCAGAGCTCCTACACAGTTGCTGTGGGCTTGTACTGGCTCACGGACTTCAAGAGAATAGACACCTACTATACGCAGTTTGCTGCAGGAGCGGTGATCGTGGCACTGCCCATCGTTATCCTGTTTATCTGGCTGCAGAGGTTCTATGTTGAGGGACTGTCCGGATCCGTCAAGGGATAAGGCGTATTATCTGCGGGCTTCATGAATATGAACAAGAGCAGACAGGCAAAAATATGGGATGCAATTACATGAGTTTAAACAAACTGAGGATATTGGTATGATTACTGGAAATAAATACAGGATTTCGGTCCTGACTGACAGGATTATAAGGCTTGAATACAGTGAGAGCGGCTCCTTCGAGGACAGACCGACCTTTGCGGTTGTAGACAGGAGCTTTTGGGAAAAGGAGGGTTCTTACAGTCTGAGAGACGAAGAAGGCCTGCTGCAGGTGGATACCGGTGAGCTTCTACTTACCTATGACAAGAAGCCCTTCAGCTCCTTCGGTCTCTCCATCGAAGTAAGGAGCACAGGGAAAAAGTGGAACTATGGCGATTCCTACGGCTTTTGGACCAACCTTGGAGGCACCGCAAGGACTCTTGATGATGTGGACGGCCGCATAAGGCTTGAGGACGGAATCTTTGGAAGGGACGGCTACGCTGTTATTGACGACAGCAAGACTCCGGTCCTTGAAAACGGCGAGTTCGTGGGAGCTTTGGAAGACCACATCGACATATACTTTTTTGGCTATGGAAAAGATTACTACGCAGGACTTCGGGATTTCTGCAGACTCTGCGGCAATATGCCCATGGTGCCCAGGTATGCCCTCGGTAACTGGTGGAGCAGATATTATAAATATACGGAAGAGAGCTATATGAAGGTGGTGGACTCTTTTGCCAAAGAAGGAATTCCGCTGTCGGTGGCGGTTATCGACATGGACTGGCATGTGACGGAGGTGGATCCCAAGTACGGCACCGGCTGGACGGGATATACCTGGAACAAGGATATGTTCCCTGATTATAAGCGCTTTTTGCGAAGGCTCCATGAGAATAAGCTGGCGGTTACGCTGAATCTTCACCCTGCGGACGGCATCAGGGCCTTCGAGGACATGTACGGGGATATTGCTAAGGAGCTGGGAATTGACAGCAAGAGTAAGGCCCCTGCGGAGTTTGATTTTGGGGATAAGGCCTTCAGGGATGCTTATTTCAAGTGTGTGATGCATCCCTATGAGAAGGACGGCGTTGATTTCTGGTGGATCGACTGGCAGCAGGGCACCGGCAAAAAGGCTTCCGACGTTGACCCGCTGCTGCTTCTTAACCATTATCATTACGAGGATCAGGAAAAAAGAAATCTTCGTCCCATGATCTTTTCCCGATATGCGGGAGTGGGAAGCCACAGATATCCTGTGGGATTTTCGGGAGATTCCCATGCCACCTGGAAGTCGCTGAATTTCCAGCCCTATTTCACTTCCACGGCTTCAAATATCGGCTACGGCATGTGGAGCCATGACATCGGCGGACATATGCTGGGGGATAAGGATCTGGAGAGGCTGGTTCGCTGGATACAGTACGGAGTTTTCTCGCCGGTTATGAGGATCCATTCCAGCAGCAGTGCCTTTTTTAACAAGGAGCCCTGGAACCTGGAGGAGCCCTACAGATCTATCGTGAAGAAATTCATGGTATTAAGGCACAGGATGATCCCATATCTGTATACGGAGAATCACAGGGGATATGCGGAGAGTAAGCCCCTGATAAGGCCCATGTACTATGACTATTCCGGGGAGGCGGAGAGCTACAACGTGCTGAACCAGTATGGATTTGGCGACAGTCTCCTGGTATGCGCAATCACCGAGCCCGAGGACAGAGAGCTTAAGCTGGCCTGCAGCAGGGGATATATACCGAAGGGCAGATGGTATGACATTTTTAACGGATATATTTATGAAGGACCTAAGGTCAGGAAGTTCTACAGGGAGCTGTCAGAGCTGCCGGTACTTCTGAAGGCCGGTGGAATTGTGCCTCTTACGGAGGGTGAGTGCCAAAATGGCACGGACAATCCTTCTAATCTCTGCATCCTGGTTGGTGCCGGCGCAGACGGTTCCTATACATTGTATGAGGACGACGGCTGCAGCATGAACTACCGCCGGGGCGAATATGTTGAGACACAGTTTGCTACCCGCTACGATGCCGAAGTCCATAGGATCACCTTCACCATCTCTGCGGCAAAAGGAGAAGGAAGGCTCATTCCTTCTAAGCGAAGCTACAAGCTAAAGCTCATCGGAGCCGTGGCCGAAGGCTATGAGTTTGACAAGAACGCAGGCGCCACTATCGTGGAAGTTGGAGAAGTGGATGTATCCGGAGATGTCACTGTGGAGATCGAAGGAGTGGAGCTTTTATCCAACGATTACATGGAGCAGGGCTTCAGGATCCTTGAGAGAGCCTGGATAAACACCGAGACCAAGGATGTCATCTATGACAAAATGCTGCATCTTGACAAGGCTACCTTTGGCATCTGGTTAAGACAGGCAGATATCTCCGAGAAACTCAAGGATGCCTTTTATGAGATTGGTGTATAAGTTGACGATTTAACGGCAACATGTGTTAAGATATATATGAGAAGGTTGGGGGCTCATATATGAATACAAGCTTTTTGAATTCGGAAATAGTTCTGGTTAATAATCTACTGTATATCGATAATCTCGGAGGGCCGGAGGGGTCCTTTGTTTCGGAGAGGAATCAGCACAAGACAGTAGGTGAATATGTTAAGGGCGTCTTTGAGAATTATGACAAGATAGACGACAAGCGGGAGTACAGCGACGGGGTGACCGGCGCGGAGTACAAGCAGATTCTCGAGGCAATAAGGCGTAGTCCTCATCTTAGCGGGCTTATTGTTATGGAGGTTCACAATGAGAGCCCGGAGAACGGCGGGGGAAAAAGCGTTTTTTTCTATGACCCGACAGCAAATGAGGCGCTGATTGTTTTTAAAGGAACCGAGAGCAGCGCAGAGTGGATCGACAACGTTGAAGGGCTGTTTAAGCTGCCAACCGCTTTTCAGGAAAATGCCCTGAACTGGTACCGGTCGCTGGACCTTTCTTCCTACGATGTGATCACGGTTTCGGGCCATTCCAAGGGCGGAAACAAGGCGAAGTATATCGCAATTGTTGACGATACGGTGACAAATTGTATCTCTTTTGACGGCCAGGGTTTTTCCGATGAATTTATAAAAAAATATTCGGATGAGATAAGGCGTAACGAAGGCAAGATCCTGAATATCAACGCCGAGAGCGATTTTGTGAATATTCTGTTGAACGATGTGGGCAAAAGGCAGTACTACCTGGGCACCAACTACGGAAGGCTGGGCTTTGGGGAAAACCACTGCGCCAACGCCATACTCTTTTTTGACGAGGATAACAATGTCTCCATCTGGCAGGCGCCAAAGGGGCAGGACCACAGAATGGCGGATCTGGACGTGATGCTCAACAGCTTTGTCAGGTCCATTGACATGGGCTCTCGTGAGGTTGTGGCTTTGATGCTGGGAAATCTCATCGTCAACGCCAACAACAAGGACACGGAGGGAATCATCAGCCTTTTTTCCGATGAGAAGTACTCGGATGCGGCGGCGCAGCTACTGGCATTTATCCTGCGGTACAAGGAGGAAAAGCCCAGTATGGTGGCTTCCACCAGGGAGATTCTGGCGGAAAACGGTTTTGACACCGGAATGCTGGGGATCGCGGATTTTGTCACGAATCACGAGCTGATATTGGAGCTGATCGGCCAGAGTCCAACGGCGGTGATCGATGCGCTGGAGCTGAATAACGCGCCGGAGTCGGTGATTAAGCTTCTTGGCTCGCATATGGAGCTGTTCGGTTTTCTGGTAAAAGTGGCTAAGAGGATGCGGAAGGTGAATCCAACGGCCTACCGCGGCGAGGATATCACGCCGGATGACACGGAAGGGCTGCAGGGCGCGGTTATCAGCAGGGCCGGAAGGACCAAGATTGCGATTGGCATTGGTGTCGCGCTGGTTATCACTATTTTGATAATCGTAATTATGATTAAATTTGGTCGGTGAAAATTGGGGTCTGACCCCAATTTTTTCCTGCCGCTTAGAGTTGACAGGACCGCGTATTATGGAGATAATAGAATACGTGGTTAGACCTTTGGGGTATTGGCGCAGTTGGGAGCGCGCCACACTGGCAGTGTGGAGGTCACGGGTTCAAGTCCCGTATGCTCCATTGAATTAAGAGGTGTCGGGCACCGGGTGCCTGGGACCTTTTTTTGTTTAATAGGAAATTCCTCCGAATTTCCTATTAAACAAAAAACGCTCCGCTATGGATGCGCACTCGCGCGTAAGGTATATGTTGCATAAATGCAACCGCGCTCGGCGCGAGCATGCTGCGTGCGATATGCGGCTTGTTTTATAGGGGGGAATTTAGGTGAACGAACAGGACGAAAGATACGCAACAGCTGAAGATGCGATTTTCGATGCTTTTTTCCTGCTTCTTAAGGAGAAAGAGATCGACAGGATCACAGTGGCGGATGTGGTCAAAAAAGCGGGGCTCGTCAGGAGCACTTTTTACAACCACTACGAGAACGTGCCGGCCCTCGTGGCTGCGGCGGAGGAGAAGACGATTGAGAATATCTTTGGTCTGATGGAGAGCTTTCATCCGAAGGACGACAGGGCCATCTGCAAGTCTTTTTTCCTTGCGATCTGCAACTACACCAGGGAGAATCCCTTCCTGGCGACGCTTCTTGACAGCAGCAGGGGAGATGCTTTTTTTGAAAAAATGCTGCTGATGTTCGACAGGTATATGCGGCAGGTTACGGATGATGAGTCCTATCATATTCGGAATCGTGAGAGCGCGACGTATTTCATTGCGTCCGGGATCGGCAGTACCATCGGCGTGCTGCACAAGTGGTCTACGTCGGGGTTTGATGCGTCGGAGGATAAGATCGCGGATATTCTGACGCAGGTTTTTGTGACGGGGATATTGCCGGGACTGAGTAAGTGACAGGCACTTTAGTTAGTTAAAGTGCCTGTCACTTTAGGCTAGCAAAGTGCCTGTCACTTTAACTAACTAAAGTTTGCGCAGGGATGTCTTCGGCGGCGTACTGGCGCAGGATTTTGCGGGTGGTGTTACGACGGAAGGGGTTGTTTCTTATGATGAGATGGGCAATCCGTCGATAGGTGGGCACCTGCTTGTTGTAATCATCAAGGACCTTTTGGAGCTCTTTTTCCAGCTTCTCAGGGTCCATTTTCTTTTTTGATGCGAGTTCTTTGTCCGGGTAGATTCTGGCTGTGAGGCCGGTGCCATCGCCGGTTACGACGACTTCTTCAACGAGGGGATAGAGGGCGAGTTTGTTCTCGATTTCCTCGGGGGAGACGTTTTCGCCGTTTGACAAAATGATCAGGTTCTTGACGCGGCCGTTGATGAAAAGGTAGCCATCGTCGTCAAGGTAGCCTTTGTCGCCGGTGTGGAGCCAGCCGTTTTCAAGGGCTTCGGCGGTTTCGGCGGGCATGTTGTAGTAGCCTTTCATGAGGCTGGTGCTCTTGACGAGGATCTCGCCGTTTTCAAAACGAACCTGGGCGTTGGGGAGGAGTTTTCCCACGGAGCCTGGTTTGTTGGCGGTGGGGGTGTTGGTGCTGATGACGGGGGAGCACTCGCTCATGCCGTAGCCCTGGTAGATGTTTACGCCAAATTCTTTGAATTTATCGATATAAAAGGGATCTAAGTGCGCTCCACCGGAAAAAACTGTGGTGAGGCGGCCACCGAAGACTTTGTTTGCCACGACCTTTTTTGGCAGAAGTTTGGCGGCGCTGCCGAGTTTTTTGTAGATGGTCTCGATCATCATGGGGACCATGAGCATGACTTCGGGCTTAAAGAGCTGCATGTTTTTGACCATGTGGAGAAAAGAGTCGTTGATGCAGACGGTGGAGCCCAGGGAGAGGCACTTGAGGTAGTCCATGACGAGGCAGTAGGCGTGGTGAGCGGGAAGGACGCTAAGGACGACGCGGCCGGGGAAAGAGTCGTATTCCACAGCTTCAACGTTGCTTAGGAGGTTCTTCTGGGTCAGCATGACGCCTTTGCTCTTGCCGGTGGTGCCGGAGGTGAAGATTATCATGGCGAGGTCGGCCGGGGCGGGGCCGGCTACTGATGTGGCTTTTGGGGCCTCGGCGCGGAGAGAGCTTAGGGTGCTCAGGTTGTAGGTTTTGTGGAGCTTGGGGCAGGCGGCGGTGAGCTTTTTTGCCAGATCCTGCTTGGTGGGATCAAGGAAAACAGCAGCGCTGTCGGATCTTGCGATGAGGTCTGCAATCTCTTCATCGGGAAGAAGCGGGTCGATGAGGACGGCGGTGTTTTTTCCCGAAGTTATGGCAAAAAAGGCTTCGATCCAGGGCTCTGAGCTGTAGCCGACGAGGGCGATGTGGTCTTGGCAGAAGCCTTCGGAATTGAGGGCGCTGCGTAGGCTCCCTACGTTTGCGGCAAAGCTCCTGTAGGTGATTTCGGATACGCCGTCCTTAGTGGGCCATTTGAGAGCCGGGATGGTGGGGTAATTCTGGGCGCAAAAATCAAGGAGTTCACGGATGGTTTCCATAGTCTTCCTCCTTACCCGGCTCAGGCGGTACGGCGGGCGGCGCCGATGAACTCGAGGGCCTGTCCGATGGTGGTGATGTCGCTGATGTTGTCGATGTTTAGCTCCACGTCGAAGTTGTCCTCCATGTCGCCGAGAAGGGACATGAAGTCGAAGGAGCTAAGGCCGAGGTCCTCTACGAGGCGCATGTCGTTGGTCATTTCCTCAGGGGTGAGGGTGCAGTACTGTGATAGGAATTCTTTGAACTGTTTTTCGTTTTTCATTTTTTCTCCTCCCGTTTGTAAAAAATTGGGGTCTGACCCCAATTTTGGTGCAGAATATCCGCTAGGCCAGGAAATATCGGCGTTTGCGAAAAGGATAATTGTGTCTAAAGTGTGAATTGGGGTCAGACCCCAATCTGGATTGCGGCGATAGCCGCAAGGGGATCGGAGATCCCGGCGAACATAATTCGCATCATGTAGTAGTAGAACAGCTCCATGTCGTGCTCGCAGAGCGCAGCAGTCTGGTAGTGGTAGGAAAAATTCAGGCCGCCGTCCGGAGTGTGAGTGACCGTCAGGTACACCTTCTTGGTGGCAGCGCCATTGGCGAACCACTTGAAGTAGAGCGGAATTCCCGACAGATCCAGGGCATCGGCGTCCACCTGCAGAGGCTGGTAAGTCAGGTAGCAGCTAACGTAGGTCGTGTCCTTAGGAGTGCCATAACGCTCGCGCAGAGCCTTCCTTATGAGCTCCGGATCGTAGCTGCTGTGAAGATAGATATTGTTCTGCGTAGCCTGAATCTGCATCGCCGCATCGAGGAAACTCGTATCGCCGCTTATGACCGTCCTGCAGGGGAACATAATCGTCCTGCTCCCGCCGCTCGTCCACTCATCCCTGGTGGCGCGTCTAGCAATGAAACTCTCGATGGTGATGTCCTCCTGACCGCCGTTTACCTTGGACAGGTAGCTTCGCATGGTAAGAAGCAGCAGATTGTTAAAAGAAATTCTTTTTTCCCTGCAAAAATCCAGGACCCTCCGAGTGGCCTCCGGCTCCAGCTTATAATCCTTCACCGCCACAAAAAGGTTCTCCGTCTCAATGTCCGCCGCCCGAAGCGAAGGATCACCATGAGCTTTCCTGGACGCCTCCAGCACACCGGGGCCTGTGATATCGGAGTAAAGCGGCTCCCCGTACTTATCCATCTGATCCTGCCAGAACGCCTCATCTCTCGCACGCCTCTTAACGTTCGAAGCCTTCGCAAGGTCCACCGCCAGCATCTGCTCAAAGCGCGCCAGCTCCTCAGGATAGTCTTTTCCATAAGCGTAGTGCGCGTACAGCGCCATAATATCCTTAACCATCACCGCCAGACCGCAGGAATCCAGGAGTCTATGATCCAAGTGGACAAAAAAACCATTGAACCCCTGCGGCAACATAACCATCAGGAACTCATACATAGCCCTGTCATTTCCATCCAAAGTATCGTAGGCCATAGTCTGCAGCACATTGTCCGCTTCCTCCAGGCTCATGGAGGACAGATTCAGAATCTTGATGTTCTTTAGGACCTTTCGCTTAAAATACTGCCGAATCTCCCCGTTTTCATCAGGCTCGGTAAAACGAAGATTGAGGCAGTCATATCTTTTTGTCTCTTCATTGATACATTTGTGAAGCAGGCCAAAATCCAGCTCAAGCTGCACCGCCGCAACGATGCTAAGCCCGGATACCTGCTGGGTATGATACTGCCTGATCCAGTTGTAGTGCATGTTCTGGGCGGCAGTTAAGGGATACAGTTTTTCCATATTTCTCCTCCTCATCTAACTGTATGCTAAGTTATCACGGACGATATCACGTTTAAATGGGTTCGGAGAGTTAACAGACACATTTGAAAAAAGTGACTGACAGATAACGGACAGATTATGCGGATGTGTTTGATATCCGGTAGTTTATGGTGACAGGCACTTTAGCGGAGAAAAGTGAAAAATTGGGGTCTGACCCCAATTTGGGGGTGGAATGGGCTGGAGTACAGGAAATATCTGGGGTTCCGAAAATGGTAATTGTGTCTAAACTGTGAATTGGGGTCAGACCCCACTTTAGTAAAGTAAAATGTGTCCTAAAATTCACAATCTTTCGCAAATCTTAAGAATTTTCGATGGTAAATCTTAAGAATTTGCTGCTAGAATTAGTTCTTGGATATAAAAAAAGCAAAAATGCAATCTACTCCATCGTGAGTAACTTATCATGCTGACGGCGTGTCCAATTCGCTGCAAATCATTTTTTTCCGGCATGATGAGTGTCTTTCAAACACAAGGCCCATGGGGATTGTCATTACCCACCACCACGCACGAGCCATGACGCACATATGGCTGTTTCTGTGCTTTCTTAAGGTCACACTTTTTTAGGGGACTGTCTTCAAACCTGTGGGCTGAGTGTTTTGTCTTGGAAAAAAGAAAATATCCGGCAGAAAGGAATACTATGCAAAACAATAACTTATCACAATTTTTTCCGATGATCAGATCCAGGTCGCAGATCCTGGCTGAAATAAAGAGCAGGTCCGAACTCAGTACCATATTTGAGAAATGGCCCACGGATCAGCAAGAGAGGTTTCTTGATATCTGCTCTGGAGCAAGAGGCTGCAAACTTCTGTATGATAGCTATTTCAAGGAGATTCTTAATCCTGAGACAACACCGGACAGGCTTTCGGAGCTTCTTAGTATTATTTTGAAAAGAAAGGTCAAGGTAAAATATCCTCTTCCCAATGACAATTCCCGTATCGGCGATGAACTGTCGCTTGTGATAACGGATATCGTTGTGGAGCTGGAAGACGGGTCAATTGCAAACATCGAAATCCAGAAGATCGGGCTTACTTTTACAGGAGAAAGGGCATCATGCTATACCGCAGATTTGCTACTTAGGCAATATAAGCGTGTCCGTGATGAGCGCAAAGAAAAGTTCAGTTACAAGGATATATGTCCGGTATATACAATTGTTTTTATGGAAAAAAGTCCTGCTGAGTTCAAGAAGTTCATTGATGTCTTCATTCACACTTTTACAGCAGAATCGGATTCCGGTCTAAAACTCAATATGCTTCAAAATATTATTTTTATTCCCGTTGATAATTATCTGGATAAACTTCATAATAAAGGTAAGATAGACGGAGAGTTTGAAGCGTGGCTGACCTTCCTTGGCTGTGATGATCCTGAGTATATCATAAGGCTTATCAAGGAATATCCGTATTTCAAGTCTCTGTATCAGGACCTGTACAACATGTGTTTAAATGTGGAGAGGGTGATGGGAATGTTCTCTGAAGAGCTTAGGATTATGGATCGAAATACGGTGAAGTATATGATTGATGAGCTGCAGGATGAACTTGATGATACGAAGGCGGCGCTTGATAGTGCAAATGCTGCCATTGCGGACAAGGATGCTGAGATAGCAGATAAGGATGCAATGATAGCGAAACTGCTGGCGGAGAATGAAGAGCTTAAGAAAAAGAAATAATTGATGTGGATGGTGGAGTCCTCGGCGCGTGAGTGCCGGGGGCTTTTTTCGTGGGGTGAAGTGACAGGCACTGGGGTGGAGGAAAGTGACAGGCACTTTAGGGGAATGAAGTGACAGGCACTTTAGTAGAGTAAAATGTGTCCTAAAATTCGCAATCTTTCGCATTTCTTAAGAATTTTCGATGGTAAATCTTAAGAATTTGCTGCTAGAATTAATTCTGTGCTCGTTCAGAGCAGGTTGTCACAGTCTGTGGCAAGGAGGCGTAATCGCCGGACAATCCCTATAACTGGCGCCATGCATGGATTGACTGGAAACGTTGACTGGAAAACTATCAGGGAGTAAAATATTCCCAGAAAGGAATAAATGATTGTAGAGTTCTATAAATTGGAAGATGGAACAAAACCCGCAGGTATATTCATCAAATCCATTGAAGACAATAAGCTTAAGGCAAAAGTCATACGGAGTACCAAATTGCTTGAAGAATTCGGAACAAGCTTATCAGAGCCTGATTCGAAAATGCTGGAGGATGGCATTTTTGAGCTAAGGTCAATTCAAGGCAAAGATATTGCCAGATGCCTATATTTCTTTACAGTAGGAGATAAAGCAATAGTGACAAACGGGCTTATTAAAAAGACAGAAAAGACCCCTCGGAGCGCGATAGCCCTAGCCAAGAAGTATCGGTCAGATTACGAAAGGAGGATTAAGGATGGGAGATATTGATGAGTTGTTAAATGAAGAACTCAAAGATCCTGAATTCGCAAAAGCGTGGGAGCAAACCGAGCTTGAGTATCAGATTAAAAGGATGCTGATTTCTGCACGAATTGAGAATAATATGACACAGAAGGAATTGGCGGAAAAATCCGGCGTGCGGCAGTCGAATATCAGCCGAATTGAAAAGGGTGTATGTGTACCGACACTTACTACGCTGAACGAGTTGGCGAAGGGATTAGGGAAAAAACTGAGAATCGAATTGATATAAATTGATGATAAATAAGGTTGAAGAGCCTGAAAGAATATAGCATTTTTGTGGCTAAAGTGCGAAAATATATAGAAGAAGCATCTTTGGCACAAAATCGAAATGGGATATTGACCATAGAGAATGATAAGAGAAATGTCTTGATAGAGAAGGCTGTCGGAAAAGCTATCGATGAGTGCATAAAGGATGATGTTCTTAAGGATTTCTTCATTGAGTACCGGAAGGAGGTCATCAGGATGGGAGCTCTGGGATATAGTGCACAGCGGCATTTGCAGGCTGTGGTTGAGGAAGCAAAAGAGATCAGCTTGGAGCAGGGCATGCAGATAGGTGAGAAGAAGGGTGTAAAGCTAGGTATAGATATTATTAATCAGCTGAATTGTGCTTTGGCGGCTGCTGGCAGGAATGATGATATAATCAAGGCGGCAAATGATCCGGAATATCAGTTGAAGCTGATCAGGGAGCTTATTGATAAGGATTATGGTCAAGACAGCAGTGAATAAGGCGTTGGAAGAGATGCCTAAGGATTTTCAAATCAAGGAATTCCTAATGGCACATAGAAAAGAGGTGGAAGGTATGCTGGATACAGAATACAATGAAGCTGAGGTAAAAGAGTTGTTTGTGGCAGATGGAATCAGGAAAACCGTTGCTATTCTTAGGGACCTGGGCCACTCAGATGAAGAGATGCTGGATGCGATAATTAAGCAGTATGATTTAAAGCAGGAAGAGGCAAAAAAGTATTTGTAAATAATTGATTTTAGTTGAAGCCTTCGGTGTGTGATGCGCCGGGGGCTTTTTTCGTGGGGTGAAGTGACAGGCACTTTAGGGGGATGAAGTGACAGGCACTTTGGCAGAGTAAAGTGATGAAGTGGATATAATTCGGGAGGGGGAGGGGAAAAAATGGGGTGGGGAGGGGGAGGGGAGAAAAAATTATCGAAATTTAATTAAGATAACCCCGAAATTTTCGGATTTATAGATTCTTTAGAAATTGGGAGATGGGGGCGGAAGGTAGGCGCAGAGCGGAGTGAGGAAAATATTTTATGATTTGTTTATATATATTTTGTATTTCGTTAATGGTATTTGGTGGTGGCGTTTACGATAATTGATGTGTAGCAGCTCGTAAGGGACGAGGCAATTTGTGTCTAGGGACGAGATCGAATTGTTTTTGCGAGCCGGCGATTCTAGACAATGGCCATTAAGCTGAAATGGCCGAAATGTGTGTGTGAAAGGAGAAACTAAATATGAGAAGTAAGCTATTTGGAAGGCTGATGAGCTTTACCTTGTCAGCAACAGTAGCACTGACTTCGGGTATTCCTGCACTTGCCTATGATGGCGGAGGCGGCGATTTGCCTGAAGAAGATGTTGAGCTCCTGGAAGAAGAGGTCGTTGAGGAAGACCTTGAGGAAACAGGGGCTGATTTTGATGTTCTCGAAGACGAGATTGTTGAGGACGATGAAGAGTTCTTTGCAATTGAGGATGAAGAAGCAGAATTTGAATCTTATAATGATGCTTCCTTCACTATTCCTAATGCTCATTCGTTAGCACATGTTGGTGCATATACTATTGCAGCAGATTTGGCAACACGAATAAGCAACCATGTTGACGGAGGAGGTTCTGCCACTCAACGTTTTGACTCCACAAAGGACTTCGTTTTCTACGTAGCACCGGACATGGGGTATAACTGGGCAACAACTCCTTCACCTGTTACTCCTGTTTCGGTGGCAGGAGGATATACATATAAGGATGAAGAAGCTTATACTTTAGAAAAAGGCACAGATTATAAGATTGAGGACAGTGATATAAGTTATGCATCATATTTAAATAATTATGATGCTGTTGACTGGTCACTGGCAAAGAAGGTTACTATTATTGGTAATTCTAATATTGCAAAGGCATTAGCAAAATATGCCACAACTCCTACTGCATTCGCCACTGCAGCATCTTTGACTTTCACCATGGGAACATGCGCTGCTGCTCAGTATGTGCAAATCAATACGGTATATGAAGATGGACTTACAAGACCGGCAGTAGATCTTGCTGTTGCTGCGTACAGACCCACATATGCTTCACCTTATAATCAGTCTCTTGCAGGTCTCATTAGTTCAGCCGATGAGGATAAAAATGTAGAAGTTGCTGTATCACTTGTTAAGGGTGATGACGTAATCGAATTTGATCCAGAAGATTCCCCGGATGAACAAGATGAATATAAGTATGCAACTAAGACATTAACACTTCCTGCAGTTGCTGTTAATTATGCATACCTTATGTCTAAGAAGGGATATAAGCTTACAGTTACTTTCTCAGAAGGTGAAGAAGTTGCTCCTGATGTAATAACTGTTGCACCGACTAGTACAGATTATGTTACTTTTGCCAAGGTTGATAGTGCAACTATGGCAGCTGCAACAAAGATTCCTACTACCGGCGCAGAAATTACAAAGGGATTAGAAAGATTTGGAATCTATGCATATCCTACAGCAAATACTGATACAACAAGAAGTATTCTTGGAGTAGCATATTCTGTTGAAGGAATAGCAGGAACAGCCAATGCAGCTGTCACAACTGTGAGATATCCAGTTAATACTGGTGTAGGTGTGTACTATAAATATGGTGACCACACCGACACTGGCTATAACGAATTAGATATAGATGGCGATGATAAGACACATGTACAAATCACCAATACACAGGACGATGGTGGTGCGTTCATGGTTACCCCTATAAGTCCTGCAGTAGAGTTAAATGGTAATATTACGCTGTCAGCCATTACAGGTGAGCAGGTAGTAGTTAAGGGTGGATATGACTCAGCTAACACAGCTTCTATGATTAACTTCACCGTTGGTGGTATCGCCAAAGAAATTAACCAAACCAGCGAAATACTTGCAAGTACTAAGGTAAGCAGTACATATTCAGATTCAGAAAGTGGAGCAATCACAGGAAAGGATTATACATTCTATGTAACTCCAACTGCTGGCTATAAAGTTAATGATGTCAAGGTTGATATGTATGAGAAGACCGGAGCAAATTCTGTTTCTTATACTAAGGCTAAAGGCAACCTTATTGTTGGAGATTTCGGAAAATATACCGTTCCTGCAATAACAGGACGACTCGTTATTACAGTAACTGCAGTTGCAGAAAGCGATTCTCTTAAGACAATCGAAGTAACTGGTAATACTGATGATATCGCTCTTTACAGACTTTCTGATAAAAAGCCTATTACTACATCAGCAGATGGATTCGTAGCAGAAGGCGGTTCAATTACATTTAAGGCTGTTCCTGCAGCTGGTAAGGCTATCAAGGCTGTTTCTTACGCTGTTAATCATGGAACAGCAACATACACAGCTCTCACTGGCACCGATGATGGTGAGGGTGGAAAGAATTATACAATTTCCAACATTTCAGATAATATCACAATCAAGGTTGAGAGTGAGGCTGGCTTTACATTTGTAAAGGCACCTAACCCCAATGTAACTCTTAAGGTTAATGGTGTTGAGATCAAAGATGGCGCAGCCATAGGTGGATTCCCTATTGGTACAGAAGGTATTGCTATTACTGTAGAAGGTAAGGGTGGTGCAGAAGTATCCAATCTTTGGTATGCATATGCAACAACTGTTCCTGACTATGATGAAGTGGGAGATGTTGTAGGTGTTCCTACGCTTACACATACAGTAGGAGACGAAGAAGTTCCTGGTGGTAAGCTTGGTGTTACACAGCTCACAAATGCAGCAGCTGTTTTAAATGCCAAAGATTATGAATATTACTTATATGCTCAGACAGAGCGTAATGCTCCTGCAGCAAGCTACACAGCAACATTTACAAAGAGTGGCGTAGCTAAGGCTATTTCTTCTCTTGACCTTCTTGCCGGTGGTGTAGGACTTGGCGTCAATGCTACTACCATCACTGAAGACTATGCTGCCACAGCAAATATGGAATATGCAGACCTTGCAGTTGCATTTAAGCGTAGTGACTATGTAATAGTAGCTCCATCTACAGCAACTAATACTGAGTATTCACTTGTTAAAACTGGTGATGCTGCGATAGCTAAATTCTTCCCTCAGGAAAATGCTGGATTCAACAGGATTGTAACAACAAAGCTTGCAAGCACAGGCATGATGTCAGATACAATTACTGCTAAGGAAACAGTCAGCGATGCAGACAATGGCTGGCTTGATCAGGTAGTTTATACAGCAACATTGCCTCTTAACGTATATCCGATGAGTACAATGTACGCTGGCGGTATTGAACTCTTATCAACAGTTGCTTCTGCTAGCAATACAATTGAGGACATGGTAGGTTCTGATAAGACTGTTATTAGAACATATAAATCTGGTGCTTTCAATGATAGTGCAACATTGACAATCATACCATATAACATCAATTCAGAGACTGGAAAGAAAGTGGCCTTAACTGCACTTCAGAGTACGAATGTTGGTGAAAAGCAGAAGATCGCTTCTGTTAAGTGGGAAACCACACCTGCATATGCATCAACTCAGACCGAGAGCGCAAGACAGTTATATGTACACGTACCAGGTGAGGTAGATGGAGAATCTCCTACTACAAATGAAGATATTATTATCTCTCAGGTTAAGAAACCGGGAACAATCAATGTTAAAGCAACTGTAACCTATGTAGATGGAAGTAAAGAGACAGCAACTCTTGATCTTTCAGCAGTTGACCAGACATTTGGTTATGCTGCAGTAGCAGTGGTTACACGTGGCGGAAAGACATATATCGCCTCAGATAATGAATCATTTACACTTGAGAAGAAGACAGGCGGAATAAATACCGCAACTGTTAAGTATCGTGTATTTGAGAGACTGACTTCAGATGGATTTGTTCGTGCATTAAGCGGTATTGCTGCCCTTGCAGCTGAGGCAAAGAGTGATGTTACAGAAGCAATCATCGATGAATATCTCGCAAGTGAAGCAAACATCTATGTAAAAGAAGTTACTGCAACATTTGATGGATGTGATGATGAAGATAAGTTTGATGCTGTAACAGCAGCTAACTCAGGAAGTACATATACTATCACAGCTTCGCAGGTAGGTAATTCAGATAGAGTTACTGCTCTTGGTGAAGTAAATGGAATTCCTGTAGCTGTTCCATATTTCGATGTATCTGTTGTAAATACTCTTCCTACTACCACCATGACAATGGCTCTTGGCGATTCTGATGGTGCTGGAACAGAGTATAGTAAGCCACAGCTTAAGACAACTGCAGCAATCCTTGGCTATGCACATAGTAACAACGGTTCAGACAAACAGGGTGAAATAACAGGATTTGTATTTGATAAGCTGACAGTTGGTGATGTAATTGTTCTTCCTACAATCAGTGATTTTGATTTAACAACTGTTTATCCAAAGAACACTCTTACTAGCTGGAAGGTAGATAATTCCGGTGATTCAGTTGCTGACGTATACCTTGCTCCTGGAGCAAAGTACACTGTAAAGGCTGGTGATACCATCACAGCACAGTGGCAGCCCAAGTATAATGGCATAACTGTATATAATGATTTAACGGATGCAGCTATCAAAGATAAAGACTTCATCGGAATCGGTCTCAGCATTCCTCTTTCACTCAGATATAAAGAGATTGATTGGGATAAGACACCGGCATCAGCTAACGGAGCGGTAACATATAAGACTGATGTAACAACTGCTAAGACCGGATTTACTGTAACTCCAGCAGATGAAACAAGTACAGCTCTTACCATCTCCGGAACCACTGTTACAGGTGCTATGGCTAACGGCGGAGCAGTTGTAAACTACAAGTGGGTTGATGGCGAAGCAGAATATACAGGCGCAGAAATTGCTGTAGCAGATACCGATGAATTGGCAGATACTGGCTCAACAAGCTTTACTGTAGCAGAAGCAATTGCATATAAGCTTGAAATGGATGCCATCACTGTTGAAGAAGGACAGACAAAGGCATTTACAGCATATTACTATCCTGCAGATGGAACAAAGAAAGATGATTCACTTAATTTCAATGCTGGTGCAATAGCATCTGTATCAGCAGAGCTTAAGTCTGGTGAAGCTGGTAACGTTGAGATTGAGTCCGTATCTCATTCATCAACACAGAATACCATCAAGGTTACCGGTCTTAAGGCTGGAACAAGCGATACAATGACTCTTGCTATTGTAAGTAAGCAGGGTGAGAAGAAGACTATCGAAGTTCCGATCAGAGTAACCAGCACAAAGAAGCAGATTGTACTTAAGACAGTAAATGGTAAAGAAGTTACTACAGAGGATATTCAGATTCCAGTTGCTAATAATGCAGAAGCTGAAGCAACTATCATTACAACGAACGTAACCTTCAATTATGTATTTGATGGTTCAGTCCAGCAGGCAGGTGCTGCAGAAAAATGGTCAATCTCTAAGGTTGATGATCCTGATGACCTCGATGATGCTGCTGTAGCTGATACACAGAATGGAACAATATTAGTATCAGGCTCAACAGTTACTGTACCGATAAAGACCAATGAAAATACATTTGGAACCGGTAAGGTAAAGGTAACATATACTGTTGATTCTACAACAGGCGAGACATTCTCAGCTTGGTTCGATGTAAACACATATTATTCACTTACATTCAAGGCACAGGTTGGTACTGAAACAACTGGTAACGTATATCTTGTAAAGAATAATGGTGTAACCGTAAAAGACAGCACAGCAGGTGATATTGTAGAAAAGATTGTCTATAATGGCGAGAATACATATACCGTTGCTAATGCAGCTAAATATACCGCTGTATATGCTACAGGTGATGTTGCAAACACTGCTGGTAACAAGAACGGTGCAGCTAATACTAAGAAGTTCTTAGGATGGGGCAACACAGAACCTCACTATACAGATGCAACTGTTTCCACAACTAACTTCTATGAAGCTGATGCAGCAATAACACTGAAGGTAGTAGGTGGAACAGCTGAGACAGCATGGCCATTCACTGTAAATAAGGAAAACATCAATCTTTATGCTCAGTTTGGTGCTAACCCTGTAACAAGCATTGAAGGACTTCCTTCAGAGATCGTTCTTTCCGATGCAAATATCGGAACAACAACAGCTATAAGCACAGCATCTAACGCTTTGACAGATTATCTGCCGATTTCTCTCACACAGAATCCTGCAGATACAGAAGCTACAATAGCCGTTTATGCAGATGATATTGGCCTCTTTACAATTACAGATGGTGAGATACCTAGCAGAACAATTGTTAAAGACGCAACAGCATCAGAATCTGTTGGACAGGCACTGTGGGGAATAAATGGTGCTCCTACAGCTTCCAGATTCATCACTATGGCAGTAAACGGAACCATCTCCAAGGTTGGTGCAATCACAATCGCTAAGGCTGCTAATGTAGCAGGAAAGTCAGCTATCCATGTAGTATCAGGAGATCTAGAGTATGATATTCCTGTATATGTAAATGGTGAATATACTGACAACGATGTTAAACGCTATATGGAAAATGGCGAAATCGTTGAAGAAGGTGCTAGAGTAGTAGCTGGTAAGACACACTACTATAAAGACAGTAAGCAGGTACTTAACGATATCGTAACTATTACTGTAGATGGCGTTAAGAAACTCGTTATGGTTGAAGCTGGTGTTCAGGTAACAACTCCTGCAAACAACACAAGAGCATTCAACGGAAAGACATACTACATTGACGCTGATGGATATCTTGGAACAGGCCTTATCGAAATTGGTGGTAAGACTTATCTCTTCCGTGAGGATGGATCAAAGGTATTCCACACAGACAGTGACGTTGTTGATGGCAAGATTACAGCCGCAGGTGCTGAATATGTTATCGCAGACGATGACACAGCAGAACTTGCAGATGTACGCTATGCTCCTACAGTTAAGTTCTCAGAATGGCCTTCAAGCTGGAAGAAAGATACAACGTATCCTGCAATCACATACACTGTATCTTATACTTCAGCTAAGGAGAACAAGGTCGTTGCAGATCCTGCTACTTACACAGCAATCGTAACAGCAGAGCCTGCTTCTATCGCTGCAGACACAGTTAAGGTTACATTTACAGCTACAACCAACCTTACCGGCTTCTTTGCAGATAAGGAAGGCACAAAGGTTGCTGAAGACGTAACAACAAGTAAGACTTATCTGTTCTTTGATGAGAGCGGAGATAGCGAAGAGGCAATCGAGATTTCTGATGAAGATAGTGGAATCATGATCGTAGGTCTTAACGAGACATACGACTATACAGGAAAGGCAATTAAGCCTAGATTCTACGTATATGATTCAGCAGATGAGCTCAGACCTCTTGCACTTACAACTGATTACACAATTATTTATGCTAACAATAAGAACGTTGGAACAGCAGACATTACCATTAAGGGTAAAGGCAACTATCAGGGCAAGTCACTTACTGCTCACTTCCAGATTGTTGATCCTAGAGCAGAGTTGACAGCTGATGAACTTGCTGAACTTGGAGAGGTTAAGACTCTTAAGATTTCCAAGGATGAACACATTTTCAATGGCGAGGCTCATTATCCTAGCAGCATCTTCCTTACACTTGTAGGAGGCTCAGCTGTTGAGTACAAGCTCCAGGAAGATGGCTCATATGCTACAGCATCAGGAGAACCGATTCCTGCAGTTGTAACTGTTTCTAACAACGTAAACAAGGGATCAGCAACCATTACCGTAAGAGGTAAGAACAATAGTAAAGGTAAGGTTACATCTAAGAGTAAGAACTTCACAATCAAGGCAGCTACACTTGCAGCAGGCAAGGATGGCAAGGATCTTGAAGTAGAAGTAGAGGATGCTGAGTGGGCTGTTAAGGGTGCAACACCTACAATTACAGCTACATGGAACGGAATGCCTCTCATTCAGGGTGAAGACTTTACTGCTAAGTATGTATACGCAAAGAATAAGCTCGGTGCAGCATCAGTCAAGATAACCGGTAAGGGTAACTTCAAGGGTAAGGTTGACAATGCAGCAAGCTTCACAATCAAGGCTCTTGACCTTGACAGCGAGGGCGTATCAATTGCTTCAACAAATGCAATTGCAGGTCTTGCAGTTAAGAAGCTTAAAGTAACCGTACTTGATAAGGCTGGAAATATAATTCCTGCTAAGCTCTACAAAGTATCAGTTCTTGATGAGAGCGGAAATGCATTCACCGGAACATTCGAAGGCGAGAAGACTTATACTATCGTAGTAGATAGAAAGGATTCTAACGTTGCTGAACTTGGTGAGGACGCTATATCTGCAGCAATTACAACAGGTATTAACTTCTCGAAGGTTAAGATCAAAGTTACCAGCAAGTACACAAGATTCTATTCAGGAAGTCCTGTAGTATACGAGACACCTGAAGAGATCGAAGAGTTCAACAGCAAGATCGCTGTAACTCTTGGAAGCGAAACACTTAAGCTTGGCGAAGACTTTGAGATTACCGGATACACCAACAATATCAAGAAGGGAACTATGACAGTTAGTCTCTCTGGTATTGGCAAGTACAGCGGAACAAAGAATGTTAAGATTAAGATTGCAGCTAAGAAGCTTACAAAATAATTAAACAAGGTTCCACCCTATTTGAACTTCACAACACACCATCAATCAAATAGGTAAAGAAGCCCTACCCGGATCGTCCCGGGTAGGGCTTCGTATTTTGTCCAAAAATTTTTTTCCCAAAACTAAAAAAGTGTCATTCGTCCGATTTCAGATACCGTTCGTCAGAAAATCAACAATTCCTTTTTCCCATAGGTTATAATGCAGTATATTCCAAAATAAAAGGAGTCTACGAACATGAGTCATTTCAGCATCAAGCCTGACAGTATCAGGCCTCATAGCAACACTTTTATAAATGCTTCTGGGAAACTCAGACAGTACTCGGGGGAGATCACTTCCATTATGGGAGAACTGGACGGGAGCCTTGCGGAGGTGAAGCCGTCTCTTGAGGTTCTGGCGAACCAGACGATGGAAGAGTCGAATAATCTTAATAAGCTGGGGAGTGCTCTTACTCAGATCGTCACAGCTTATACCACTGCAGAATCGAATATTACAGGCAATATGAAGGGCGCGGGATCAGGCGCAAATGTGTCCAGGAATGCGGATAACTCGAGGGACGGCGATTCAGGACTGTACGACAGTGACGGTCAGTACGGCGGCAATCAGATGAACTTCGAGAAGCATGATGATGTGCATCATTTCCTGTGGTTTGACTGGGGAAAAGATCTGGCTCTGTACGAGTTTATTCGTCAGCACCCGGGATATGAGAATCTGACGGATGAGCAGATCCAGAAGCTGCTTGAGGATTATACCGGCGGCGGCTGCGGATGGGTGGCTGATGCGAATACTCTTTTTGCCGAGTTCGAAGGAAGGGAGGATGAGTTCGAGAAGATCTTTGGCTTCCCTATGTATGACAAGAACGGTGAATACAATTATGACATGCTGGCGATCGATTATTATCTGGAGACGAAGAACAAGTTCTATATAGGTGATAATGATGTGGAGGGCGCGGATGCTCTTGCGAATTCCATCTACAATTACTACGACGAGAACCAGGCTGAGTTCAAGCAGAAATACGGAATCGATCTGTATGATAAGAACGGCAATCTTACCAATGATGCGTGGAACAAGATAGAAGCTGAGAGAGATGCTATGATTGATCAGGCGGAGGCGAATGGCAGCGACGTTGTTGTATATGACAAGGATCAGGTTGGAACGGTTGCTGATGAGAGATCGAACAGAATGAATCATTATCTGAGGGAGAGGGGAATTGATTCCTATTCTTACAGGGATGCAACACACGATTCACCGGCAGATATTCAGCAGTCTCTTAATAACGGCCAGACACCTACGATTGAGGCGATTGATTTCAATCTGTATGATGAGAACGGCAATAAGGTTAATTCCAAGCCTATCGGATGCCATGCGATGGTTATCACAGGGGTTACACCGGATGGAAAATATATCGTTTCTTCCTGGGGTGAGAGATACATTTTTGATCCGAATGAGAAGAGCCCTACGGGCGGATCTACAGTCCAGAGCATAACGGTTAATGATATTTATGATGATACTAAGGCAGAGGTGAAGTAAATGAGTACAGAGATTAAGTCTGCAGGACATGTGCATTGCAAGTTTGTGAGTGAAAAAGATGGTGTGATGGTGTTTAAGGGGATTGAGGACGAGGTTACCTATGTGGTGCCGAGGGAGTGCCTTAAGGAGAGCGTTATCAATCCGGAGACGGTGTATAGTGTGAGCTACAGGGAGAGGCATAAGACGGTTCGTGAGGACGGAGCGGTGTGCTTTGAGAGGTGTGAGGTTATTTCGAGGGAGAGGTTTATGGCGAAGGTGATTGGGCCGGGACCGAATGGAAGATAAAAAGAGGAGTTTTGTATGAGTGTTTTTAGTATTAAGCCGGATAGTGTAAGGCCGTATGGTAATGTGCTGATTGGGTCGGGAGAGAAGCTGAGGCAGTACTCGGGGGAGATTACCACGATTATGGGAGAGCTTGACGGTAGTCTTGAAGAGGTGAAGCCGTCGCTGGAGGTGCTGGCGAATCAGACGATGGAGGAGTCGAATGCATTAAGTAAGCTTGGTGATGCGCTTACTCAGATTGTTACGGCTTATACGAGTGCGGAGTCGAATATTACGGGGAATATGAATGGCTCGGGAAAAGGCGGAAGCGGAAATGGGCCGATTGACGATGATGAGGCTAAGGACGGATCGTCTGAACTCTATGATGGTGATGGACAGTATGGCGGAGATCAGATGAACTTCGAGAAGCATGATGATGTGCATCATTTTCTGTGGTTTGACTGGGGTAAAGATCTGGCTCTATACGAGTTCATTCGTCAGCATCCGGGATATGAGAATATGACGGATGATGAGATCAAGGCTATGCTGGAGAGCTTTACAGATGGCGGTTGCGGCTGGGTTGCAGAGACGAATATGATCTTTGCAGAATTTGAGGGAAGGCCGGAGGATTTTGAGAAGACTTTTGGTTTTCCTATGTACGATGAGAATGGCGATCTGAACTATGATAAGCTTGCGATTGACATGTATCTGTCGACGCAGGGCAAGTTCTACATAGGTGATGATGATATAAAGGGTGACAGTGCTCTTAACAATTCGATTGGCTCTTATTACAAAAAACATCCTGATGAGTTCAAACAGAGATACGGAATCGATCTGAAGGGCGCAGACGGTAAAGTTACTGACGAAGCCTGGGATAAGATATGTGAAGAGGGTGATGCTCTGAAGGAAGATGCCAAGAGTAAGGGACTTGACTATGTAGAGTATGACAAGGATCCCACAGGAACAAACTATGCTGAGAGAGAAAACAGAGTGAAGCATTACCTGGCAGAGAGAGGAGTAGATTCCTACACAACAAGGGATGCTACGGGGGCTTCTGCTTCTGATATTCAGACTGCGATTGATAACGGAGAGACTCCGATCATTTCGGCTGCGGAATTTAATCTCTATGATGAGCAGGGAAATAAGATCAATCAGGATCCTATCGGAGACCATGCGATGGTTATTACGGGGGTTACGGCTGATGGTAAGTATATTGTTTCTTCATGGGGGGAGAGATATATTTTGGATCCGAATGAGGTGAGAGCGGATGGATCGTCGGTGGTGAAGAATATTAAGATTGATGATATTTACTAAATTGGCGTGATGGGCTGTAGTATTTGGCGAAGGAGAGATTTTATGATATAGGTGCCAAAAGTCATAAATGCGTACATGCTGGCATGTTAAGCATTTTGACTTTATGGCCCAAACAAATATGAGGAATTAGCAATTTACGCAGTAAATTAGCGGTTTCCGAATATTTGTAGAATTGCGAGAA
>NZ_JANSWL010000084.1:0-1030 GCF_028539135.1 Butyrivibrio sp. DSM 10294
GTCTCCATCCCTGATCCAGCCTACAAATCTGTATCCGGGCTTTGCTTCTGCCTTGGATCCTGTTACTCCCTCGGTTGAAAGTACCTGAAGTCCTTCATCCGCGTCATTGGTAACGGTTCCCATTGTTGTATCGTTTGATTCGTATGTTACGTTATATTTCTGATTGGGATCTGCTTCAAACTCTGCTGTATATGTGGTATCAGCAAAGATTGTTCCGTCCTTCTCAAGATATTCCTTTACAAGAGCTGCTGAAAGAACTGCCTCTGCGCCGGTAATAGGTGTGTCGATATCTCCGACTGTCTTATACCATGCCTTGAACTTGTATCCGGCTGCAGGCTCTGCCTTTGAACCCTCTATACCATCGCTTGTAAGTACCTGGAAAGGTCCCTCGTCTTCAGGATCTACGATTCCGTTGCCCTTTGATTTGTAGAAAACCTTATAGGTCTTGCCGCCATCAATATCAAAGCGGGCTTCAAAGGTGGTGTTTGTATAAAGTCCGTCGGCATCTGTATTGAGGTATCCCTTAAGAGCGGCATTGGTAAGCACTTTTTCTGTACTAACCTCTATAGCATCCTGCCCATCTTCAACCTTGTACCAGCCAATAAACTTATATCCGGCCTCCTCTGTTGCTTCTGAACCGGTGATCTTGACATTTGAAAGTACCTGATCAGTCTGGGTCGTCACTGATACTTTTCCCCTGGACTCATTCTCTGACTGGTAGGTCACTATGTAATTCAGTGACTCATCAGGTTTAAACTTGGCTGTAAAGGTGATGTCCTGATAGAATCCTCTGTCATCCTTGGTAAGCTGGCCTATTGCAGTATCCTTATCAAGTACTTCTGTATCAGCTACCTTATCTTCGCCAACATACCAGCCTTCAAATACATATCCGGGCTCAGGTGTTGCTTTGGAACCGGTGATCTTGTCGGTCTTAAGAACCTGATCAACCTGCTCTGGAGGAGATACTGTTCCCTTAGCCTCATCCTCTGACTTATAGGTTACTGTGTAGGTAAGACTCTCATCATAGTCA
>NZ_JANSWL010000085.1:0-68587 GCF_028539135.1 Butyrivibrio sp. DSM 10294
TAAGACCGACAAGATCACCGGTTCCAAAGCAACACCTGAGCCCGGCTATGCATTTGACGGATGGTATGTAGGAGAAAACAAGGTAGCTGCCACAGAAGAACTCGATAAGACAACAGCAATAGGCCAGCTTACCAAGGATGAAAAGGGATTCTATCAGAATATCACCTTCACTGCAAAGTTTAAGCCCGACGAAACACTGACCTACACGGTAAGCTATAGGTCAGAAGACCTGGCTAAAGGAAAGGTATCTCCTACAGAGCAGTCCGATCAGGTACTTTCAAATGTCAAGATCACCGGCTCTAAGGCAACAGAGGAGGACGGATATAAGTTCGTCGGCTGGTACAGAGTAAAAGAGGGTCTTGAGGATGTTCAGGTAAGTACAGAGAAAGAACTTACCAATGCTGCCCTTAAGGAATACCTGAACAAAGACAGCGACGAACTTTATGAAGACACCGCCTTTGAAGCCAGATTTGATATCGATGACAGCAAGACCTACAAGATTTACTACTTCTCAAAGGGCAACGGAACCGTTGATCCTTCAGAAGAGGGAGCTTATCAGATACTTTCAAATGATGATGTAAAAGGCTCAAAGGCAGAACCTGCACAGGGTTACAGATTCAAGGCATGGTATAAGACAGTCGGAGAGACCGATACACCTATTACCGGTGCAGAAGCAGTTCTTTCACCTGAGCTTGCAAAAGAATATCTTGAGAAGGACGGAAAGATCTTTGCTGATACCAACTACACAGCAGAGTTCGAAGCAGATCCCGATCAGACCTATAACGTAGCGTATGAGTCTGAGAACGCAACAATGGGAACTGTAGGCAATACCGAAGACACCGGAATCCAGGTACTCACAACTGAAGGAGTAACAGGATCCAAGGCAACACCAAAGCCCGGCTATAAGTTCGTCGGCTGGTTCAGAGATGGCGATAATGTCTCCGTATCAACAGCTGAAGAGCCCGGAGCAGAAGCATTCCAGGCTAAGGTAAACAAGAATCCGGAGAACGAAGAACTCTATACTTACACCAAGTTCATCGCTAAGTTCGAGCCCGATGACAACAAGAACTACAATGTGATCTATACTGCAGAAGCAGGCGGATCCGTAAATCCCGGACTGAATGAGAAGATTCAGGTTCATACAACCGAGGGTGTAACCGGTTCCGAAGCAACACCTGATAACGGATATGTATTCACCGGCTGGTACAAGAGCGGAGAATCAGCAATCCTTACATCAGATCCTAAACTTACAGCAACACAGGCTATAGCTAAGATCAACATGGTAGACGGCCTCAGAGCCAATACAGAATTCATAGCAAGGTTTGACTATGACGAGTCCCTGACCTACACAGTAACCTATAAGTCAGAGGATGAGGCTAAGGGAACAGTATCTCCTACAGAGCAGGTTGATCAGGTTCTCAGAAACGACAAGATCACCGGTTCCACAGCAACACCTAAGCCCGGCTATGTATTTGAAGGCTGGTATGTAGGAAATACAAAGGTTGCTGATGCGGCAGTGCTTGATAAGACCGCAGCAAGAGCTAACCTTACAAAGGATGCTAAGGGATTCTACGAGAATATCACCTTCATCGCCAAGTTTGTGATCGATGAAAAGGATACATTCCAGATCGCATACGTAACTGACGGAAACGGAACCGCAACTCCTGCTGAAGAGAGCCATCAGGTTCTTGCAACAGCAGAGGATATCACCGGTTCTGAAGCAAAGGCCAACAAGGGCTACAAGTTCGACGGATGGTATAAGGGAACTGAAAAGATTGCTGAAGCTATCGAAAAGTTCAGCCCTGCCCTGGTATTTGCAAACCTTGATACAAGAGAAGACGGACTTCCTGCCAATACGATCTTCACAGCTAAGTTCGTGAAGGATGAGACCCAGACCAAGGATCTTGTTTACACTGTTAACCACATAGTTAACGGCGAAACTAAAGCAACTACTAATTACACCTCTAAGGTATGGGTTGGAGATCCTCAGACTGTTAAGGTAACAGCTGAAAGTCTCAAGCCTAACACCTATGACGGATATGAGTACAGCAAGACTGTATATGCAGAGGGCGGCGCAGAAGCCAAGGCTGATGATGAAGTTAAGGATAAGACAGTTATCAACGTGATCTATGAGCCTATAATGATCAATGTTCGCTATGAGTACAGACCTGCAGCAGGAGTAACCCTTCCAAGTGACTTCCCTGCAGCGCCTGCAAGCTTCAAGGTTAAGTACAACGAGCTCTTCGATGTGGCTGACGTACCTACTTACAAGGGATACAAGCTCACTGATTGGGCAATGGAGAGAGATACAAGCGGATTGCTGGAATTCTTTACAGCAGGTGGAAATACATTTAATTTCCTCGGTTTGTTCGCTGCAGGATCCCAGGGACAGATGAGAGCACCTGCTTACGATGTAGTTCTGTACTCTATCGTAACCAGGACCTCAACACCTACACCGCCTACGCCTCCTACACCTAACCCGCCTACACCGGGACCTACACCTACTCCTACACCTGACCCGACACCTGCACCTACACCGACACCTACCCCGGCAGCACCCGTAGCTGCAGCAGGCGGCGGAGAAGCAGTTCTCGGAGCAAGACGTGACACAGGTAACGGACAGGCCGTTCTCGGAGCTAGAAGAGCAAGAACCGATGACACCACCAATCAGACATCAAGAGGCTTTGCAATTCTTGTATCAGCAGCGGTAGCGATTTCTCTACTTTTCGCAGGAAAGAAAAAAGAAGAGGAAGAGCAGAAATAATAACCAAATAATATTTACTTAACGGTAACTGAAAGTTTCCCCCGGGATGCCCGTACAATGCGGATATCCCGGGGGACTTTTGTATCGTAGTTTTGTCTAACAAAATTGTTATATTATAGTTAAATATTTATATGGAATTTGATATGGATATCTGCTAAAATTAAATCTCGCTCGAGAGAAATAAAATATGAATTAATATTTCGGGGATAATGTAACTGTTTTTTGTTTTTGCCGCTGCATCTGTATCTGCGGCGGATTGGGATGGATAGTATGGGAAGTATCAAAGGGAGCGGGGGATCTGTGTCCTTACCTTCTAAGTGGGACAACAAGCGCATAATTGCAGTGGTAGTGCTGACTGCAATTTTTATTTTGTCTTATTTTCTCATTCATTTTTTCCTTATTGAAAAAGCAGAGAGCACCAGTGCCAAGTCCGAGTTTGCCAAGGGCAGGGTTGTCAGCGTTTTGCAGGACAACACCCAGAGGGATGAGAGCACCGAGGGAGTCCTTAGAGGCTCCCAGGAGGTAATCGTAGAGATCCTGTCGGGAACTCAGAAGGGGAAGCAGTTTCTGACCACCAATTACCTGAGTGCTTTGTACAATATCAATGCAAAAGAGGGCGCCAAGGTCATCGTAAGACTTGATCCGCAGGGGGATAGCGTCAGCGCCTTTATATACAGTTATGACAGGGGGATGGTCATTCTTGTACTTATTCTTATCTTCGTAGCAAGTCTCCTTATCATCGGCAGAGGAAAAGGCGCCATGGCCTTCATCGCTCTGTTTATCACATTTGTCAGCATAATAGGGATTCTGTTTCCTCTTTTGGAATATGGATTTCCCGCAATACCTGTTACAGTCTTGATTGTTTTCTACACCACAGTTTTTACCTTTGTTTTAATAGACGGAATTAACAAAAAAACGATAAGCGCGGCCCTTGGAACGCTCTCCGGTGTCGTTATAGCTTCACTGTTTGCGGTTATCGCCGGTGCATTTGCGCATATTACGGGATTCCAGACCAATGAGTCGGAGGAACTCCTTCTTATAGGAAGAGATCACGGTATGAAGATCGGCGGACTTTTTACCTGCGGAATCCTTATCGCAGCCCTGGGAGCTGTTATGGATGTGGCCATGAGCATAGCTTCGGCGGTTCATGAGCTAAGGAGCGTTAACACAGCCCTTTCCGCAAGAGAGCTCTTTGAATCCGGCATGAACATCGGCCGTGACGCCATGGGCACTATGGCCAATACACTTATCCTGGCTTTTGCGGGATCTTCTTTTACACTGCTTTTACTGGTATATTTTTACGATATCACACCCCTTCAGCTTCTTAGTACAGATCTGATAGCAAGGGAAGTAATACAGGGCGTGTCAGGCAGCATCGGCATTGTCCTTACGGTACCTATTGTGGCGCTTTTATCCGCAAGGATAGAGACCATGAAGAAGGATACCAAGGTGTGATCTGCTTCGGTTCCATCAAAAGGCTTAATTGGGAGAGTGAGTCTTTTGTCTGAACATAAAGTATTGTTTCAAAAGAAAGGTGGGAGCGTATGAAAAACAGAAAACGCATACTGGCGATTCTCCTTGCGGGATTTATGTCAGTATCAACGGCATTCTCGGTTAACACTTCCGTAGCATTTGCTGCAGAGACTACCGAGACTGTTCAGTCCGAGACAGAGAGTGAGGCATCCGGCGAGGCTTCATCAGAGAGCTCATCGGCAGCATCAAGTGAAGCATCAAGTGAGGCATCGAGTGAGGCTTCATCAGAGGCATCAAGCGAAGCTTCATCCGAGAAGCAGACCGAGGCTGCAACTGAAGGCACTACAGAGGCAGCTGCTGTGGAAGCTACAGCAGAGACTGAGGCTGACAAGGAGATCGAGCTTACAACAATCGCTGAGGCCAAAAGCGGCGCAGAAGGCACAACTTACAAGGTTAAGGGTGTCGTTAACTACGTATCAGGCAAAAATGTCTATGTAGAGGATGAGACAGGAGCTATCTGCCTCTATCTGTCTGAAGCAGACAAGACAATAAAGGTTGGTAACCTTCTAACTGCAACAGGTGCCCTCAAGAACTACAAGGGACTTGCAGAGCTTGACGCAGCAACAATCGTTGAGAAGGATGAGACCAATACTTTTGACTATGGTTTTAACACCATAGAGGCAGCAAATTTCAAGGATTTTGTTGCAAACTACAACGATTATGAGTGCAAAAAGGTGGAGCTTGAGGGTGTTAAGTTTGCCTCCATCAATGACAAGAAGAACAACGTATATGTAGAAGTTGACGGAACTAAGGCTCTTGTATACGGAAGCAACCTGGACAAGCTCTTTAGCTTCGAGGTTGGTACAACCGTAAACATGACAGCTGTTGTATGCGATTACAACGGAATCGAGCTTCTCCCTATTACAAATGGTGATCGTCCTGCAGTAGAGAAGGTAGATGAGGCAGGCGAAGATCAGCCCGCCGACGATGTGACAGTTGATGATTCTGTTACTCTTCAGGTTGCTAAGTGGGCAGGCACAAATCTTGCTGAGCACATTTCAGACCTTGTTGTTTACGCTGACAAGAGCGCTGACAACGACTTCGCTGATACAGCTCATGAGATCACTGCTTTCGTAGGTGGCAAGCAGGTAGCTCCCGTGTATGACTACACCAGCAGTGGCAGCAAATTAGCTGTTATCGGTTCCAAGGGAATGAAGTCCGGGGACTACTATCTTGTTACTGTTTCAGGTAAGGGCTATGGCCTGTACACACTTCATTTTGACATGAAGGGATCAAACACAGGTGCCAAGAACTGGAAGGCAGCTTACAGTACAGACGGCGAGAACTTCACAGAGATCGGAGATAAATTCGAAGTATCAACAAGCTGGAAGGATGATATCACCTTCAGCGTACCTGCAGAAGTTGCTCATGTTGACAAGGTATACTTCAAGGTAGGTCCTGCAGACAACACTTCCATCAATGGCAAAGAGGTTGCTGCAGCAGGAGCTAACCGTTTCACAACCATCAAGGTTACAGCTAGCCCCGCAATTACATCAGACATGGTTGCAGGCGTAAATGTAGAGCCTGAATCAGGCGAGGTTCCTTACGGACAGGCTCTTACAATGGTTACTCCCACCAAGAATGCAACTATCTACTATTCAGTAAATGGCGCAGAGTTCGCAGCATATGACGAGGCTAACAAGCCTGTTCTTGCAGCAGAGGATTTTGTAGCTGCATCAGAGCTTGACCCTGTTAAGAAGGCTACAGTAGTAGCATATGCAACAGCTGAAGGCAAGACAGACTCCATCAAGAAGTCCTTCGTATACAGCCTTGCAGCTGTAGGTAACGTTAAGGCAAGCCCCAACGGCGGCGCTGTAAGAAAGAGCCAGTTCATCACTCTTAAGACAGCTACAGAGGGCGCCAAGATCCTTTACTCCCTTGATAAGGGCGAGACATGGACTGAGTACACAGATCCTTTCAAGCTCTCTGACCTTCCTGCAACAGTTCAGGCCAAGGCTACCTGCGAGGGATATTCAGACAGCGCAGTTTCAACTTTTGAGTTTACAGAGAGAGTTAACGAGGAGTACAACATCTATTTTGGTCAGCTTCATTCACATACCCAGTACTCAGATGGTTCAGGTACCTGTGAGGAGGCATTTAACCACGCAGCCAACGAAGTTGAGAACCTTGACTTCCTGGCAGTAACTGACCACTCCAACTCTTTTGACAACGACACATCAGCAACAATTTCAGACGGCAGCGCATCCTCAGAGTGGAAAGAGGGTCACGAGCTTGCTGACAAGTACACAAGAGACGACTTCGTATCTCTCTATGGCTATGAGATGACCTGGTCAGGCGGAGCTCCCGGTCACATGAATACCTTTAACACCAATGGATTCATGAGCCGTAACATGACAGGCTATGAGAGCAAGTCAAGAACAGCTCTTCAGAACTATTATGCACAGCTGGTTAACACACCTGATTCAATCAGTATGTTCAACCACCCCGGAACAACCTTCGGTGATTTCTATGACTTTGCTTACTATTCAAAGGCAAACGACCAGCAGATCACACTTATCGAGGTTGGTAACGGTGAAGGCGCTATCGGATCCAGCGGATACTTCCCTTCATATGAGTACTACACAAGAGCTCTTGATAAGGGCTGGCATGTAGCACCTGCCAACAACCAGGATAACCACAAGGGAAGATGGGGAGATGCCAACACAGGCAGATCCGTAATCCTTGCTGATTCACTTACAAGAGAAAATATTTACGACGCTATCCGTAACATGCGTGTATATGCAACAGAGGATAACGACCTTTCCATTTACTACACACTTAACGGTGAGATAATGGGAACAGTTCTTGATGAGACACCTTCAGAGGTTAACATCAAGGTTAAGACTTCCGATCCTACAGATTCAGGAATGATGACTGTGGAAGTTGTTACTAACGGCGGATTCGTTGTAGCAAGCAAGAGGGTTAACGAGGCTTCTGACGTAGCAGAGTTTAACCTTTATCCTGACAAGAACTATTATTACATCAGAGTTACACAGGCTGACGGAAATATCGCAGTTACAGCACCTGTATGGGTTTCAGCCGTTGAGGCTGTAGGAATCAGCTCTCTTTCAACTGATACATCACTTCCTGTAGCAGGACAAGAGCTCAATATCAATGCAACCTTCTATAACAATGAAGCAACAGATTTTGACGTAAGATCAATCGTTTACTCAGCTAACGGCGCGGTTATCCACGTAACAGATGTTACAGGAGATATGAAGGCTATCAAGTCTCAGGGCGAGATCAACGATACTTTCAAATATCTGTGCGACAAGGCCGGCAAGCAGACTATCGATGTAATTCTTCTTGGATACTTGAACGGCGTGGAAAAGAAGTACACAGCTACCCTTGATCTTGTTTATGTATCAGACGAGATGGTTACACACGTAGTAGTTGACGGATCACACCTCAATGACTATGTATCAGGCTATTACAGCGGAAACGTTGGTAACTTCGCAGATATCGCAGCAAGCGATTATGTTAAGGTAGACGTTGTTAATACAGAGATCACCAAAGAGACTCTTGCCAATGCAGCAGTTTTCGTTGTTTCAGCACCTAACAAGAACACCAAGAACGGTGAGATCAAGCACTTCGAGGATTCTTTCATAGAACTGGTAAAAGAGTATGTTGCAGGCGGCGGCAACCTTATTGTCTGCGGTCTTGCTGACTACCAGGATACCAAGGACTGCCAGTCATCTGTTGAGATCAACAAGCTCCTTGCAGCTATCGGAGCAACCACAAGGATCAACTCAGATGAGGTCTGCGATGATGATAACAACGGCGGACAGAACTACAGACTGTATCCTACTAACTTCAACAGAAACAGCTACCTCCTCAAGGGTGTAACAAGCACTCAGAAGTACAGCGCTTACAGCGGATGCTCAGTCCTTGTTGATGAAGAGGCTGTAGCAGCAGGTAAGGCAGAAGCTCTTGTTATGGGCTATGACACAACCTACACCAAGGATTGCAAGCAGTTCGACGATCAGTACAAAGAAGTTCCCAAGGGAAGCGTCGTATTTGCAGCAAGAGAAGAGCTGTCATCAGGCTCAGACGTTCTTGTAACAGGTACAGTATTCCTCAGTAACTTCGAGGTTAAGTCAGAACTTGATAATGGCGGAGACGAGTACTACGCTAACAGAAACATTCTTCTCAACTACCTTTCAAACAACAGAAAGGAGATCAAGGTAAGCACAATTGCCGAGATGAGAAAGGGTAACCCCGGCGACATCTTCACAGTTGAGGGTTATGTAACAGCCGGAACAGCAGTTGAAGGCAACAAGTTCTTCGACACTATCTATGTTCAGGATGAGACAGCAGGAACCACAGTATTCCCTATAGCAGATGCAGGTATCGAGATCGGAACCAAGGTAAGACTTACAGGTTTCGTTGACGGATATCAGGGCGACAAGGAGATCCAGATCTACAACTACAAGGTTCTTGATGCTGAGCCTTATGTATTTGCTCCTAAGGCAGTAACCACCAAGGAAGCAGCTGATTACGAGGCCCTCGGTGGATCACTCCTTCAGGTAGAGGGTAAGGTAACAAAGGTTGTAACCAACACAGCAGGCGTTGACTACTTCTATGTTGTAGATGAGTCAGGCGTAGAGGCAAGAGTATTCATCGACGGATACATCCTTGCATCTGACGGAAACGACACTGTTAACGAAGACGTTGTTGTTGGCAACACCATCAAGGCGGTTGGTCTGTCATACTATAATCCTGACGGAGCATGTCTCAGAGTTCGTGACAGAGCAGAGATCGAGCTTGTAAAAGTAGCTGAGCCCGAAGTAAAGGCAGCTCTTATCACCAAGTGGGGATCAACCTACTATGTTGACGAGAAGGGCAACAAGCTTAAGGGATTCCAGGTAATTGACGGAGATACCTATTTCTTCAACCTTAAGAGCGGCGGCATGGTAAGGCAGGACTTCGTTACAGTAGACGGCAAGAAGTATTACCTTGATTCCAAAGGTAAGCTTGTAAAGGGCCGCTTCATGGATAAGTGGCTGTCCACCTACTACTTTGATGAGAATGGTGTAATGGCTACCGGTATGACAGATATCGACGGAGCACGTTATTACTTTGACAATAAGGGACATCAGGTTAAGCAGGCATGGATCAAGGAGAACGGCGTTAACAAGTATTACGCCAAGGCTGACGGCAAGCTTGCCAAGAGTGAGACAATCACTAAGTGGGGCAAGAAGTACAGCTTCGATGAGAACTATGAACTTATCAAATAATTGACTTGGAACTAAATAAGAGTCTGTGATACAAACTCCGCGGTGGGCTAACCCATCGCGGAGTTTTGTGCTATACTATAATGAGTAATGTCTGTGGTTTGGGGGAAGAGGACAGGAATATGCCAAATAGATCACGAGTGAAGTTAAAAGGAAAACTTAAGACTTATCTTCGTATTTTTACATATCTGGGGATTCTGCTTGTTTTGGTAAATGCGGCGGTATTTACGGTTAATTTTACTGCCGGGCTTATCGTGCTTGCGTTTACCGGACTGTATTTTATAGCGGTTCTGTATCTCAATTTCTATAACAAACCCATTATCATGAATGAGCTTGTGAGTTTTGCCACCGAGTACGGACAGATTCAGAAGAGACTCCTCAGGGAGCTGGATCTTGCCCATGCGGTTCTTGATGACACCGGCAAGATTGTATGGACCAATGCAGCCTTTGAGAGGATAGTTCACCAGGACAAGGGCTACAGGAAGAGTATTACCAATCTTTTCCCGACCATCACACCCGACAAGTTCCCGGAAGGACCGGAGGAGCTGTCCTTTGATCTTGACTATGACAACAGCAATTTTACCCTCAAGATGAAGAGGATATCTCTGTATGAGATGGCTCAGAACAGCGATATCATCGATGCTGATGGCTACGAGGGCAGTCTTATAGCCGTATACCTTTTTGACGAGACGGCTCTCAAGCTGGCGATCCAGGAGGTTGATAACCAGTCACTGGCAGCAGGTCTTATCTACCTTGATAACTACGACGAGGCTCTGGACAGTGTCGAGGAAGTCAGAAGATCTCTTTTGACAGCTCTTATAGATCGTAAGATCAACAAGTACATCGCTTCCTGTAACGGTATCGCCAAGAGACTTGAGAAGGACAAATACTTCGTTGTTATGCCCAAGAAGTCCTGCGAGATGCTAAGGGAGCAGAGATTCGATATCTTGGAGGATGTTAAGACCGTTAACATCGGCAATGAGATGGCGGTTACCTTGAGTATAGGTATGGGACTTGACGGTCTGTCCTATGCACAGAACTACGAATTTGCCCGCAATGCCATTGATCTGGCCCTTGGACGAGGCGGAGATCAGGCAGTTGTTAAGAGCGCAGACCACATCGCCTATTACGGCGGTAAGAGTCAGCAGATGGAGAAGAGCACCAGGGTTAAGGCAAGAGTTAAGGCCCACGCCCTCAGAGAGATCATTTCCGGCAAGGACAATGTCATTGTTATGGGACACAGGATCGGAGATGTGGACTCTTTTGGCTCATCGGTTGGTATCTACAGGATTGCCAAGACTCTGGACAGGAAGTGCCATATTGTTCTTAATGATGTGACCACCTCCATGCAGCCTCTGGTTGACCTGTTCAAGAACAATCCGGATTATGAGAATGACATGATCATCAATAATCAGCAGGCCATCGATATGGCAGGCAGCAACACGGTTCTGGTGGTTGTGGACGTTAATAAGCCCAGTATCACTGAGTGTCCGGAATTACTTCGTTTCTGCAAGACCATCGTTGTGCTGGACCACCACAGACAGGGCACAGAGGTTATCGAGAATGCAACGCTGTCCTATGTTGAGCCCTATGCTTCATCAGCCTGTGAGATGGTATCGGAGATACTTCAGTATATCGGCGAGAATGTGAAGATCAGCAATGAAGAAGCTGACAGCATGTATTCAGGAATGATGGTAGACACCAACAACTTCATGAACAAGACAGGTGTCAGAACCTTTGAGGCGGCAGCTTTCCTTAGAAGAAACGGCGCGGATGTCACAAGAGTCCGCAAGCTCTTCAGAGAGGATGCAAGAGAGTACAAGGCCAAGGCTGATGCAGTCAGCCAGGCTGAGATCTACAGAGAGCGCTATGCTATGTCGGTGCTTGATACAGAAGGCCTTGCCAGTCCCACTATTGTGGCAGCCCAGGCGGCCAATGAGCTCCTTAATATCAAGGGAGTAAGAGCAAGCTTTGTCTGCACCGAGTACATGGGCCAGACCTATGTCAGTGCCAGATCCATAGATGAAGTCAACGTTCAGATCATCATGGAGAAGCTTGGCGGCGGCGGACATATGAGCAGCGCAGGATGTCAGTTTGAGGGAATATCAGCGGCTGCAGCCATTGAAAGAGTCAAGGAGACTCTGGATAAAATGACAGAAGAAGGAGATTTGAATTAATATGCAGGTTATTTTATTACAGGATGTTAAGACCCTTGGTAAAAAGGGAGAAATAGTAAAGGTTAGCGACGGATATGCCAAGAACTACGTAATTCCCCAGAAGCTGGGAGTAGAGGCAACCGACAAGAACAAGAACGAGCTTAAGAATCAGCAGAAGAGAGACGCCATCGTTGCACAGCAGCAGCTGGACGAGGCCAAGGCCTTCGGAGAGAAGATTGGCGAGAAGACTGTTCAGGTGACTATGAAGGCTGGTGAGGGCGGAAGAGTATTCGGAAGCGTATCCTCCAAGGAAATCGTAAGTGAAGCCGAGAAGCAGTTTGGCTTTAAGCTTGATAAGAAAAAGCTTCAGCTCCCTGAACCCATCAAGGCTTTCGGAACCTACGAGATTCCCGTTAAGCTTCATCCCCAGGTAACAGCAACACTCAAAGTTTGTGTAAAGGAACAGTAATCTATGCCGGAAGAACAACTCTTAAAAAGAGTGGCACCCAACAGCCTTGAGGCCGAGCAATCGGTGGTGGGAGCCATGCTCATAGACAAAGACGCCATAGAGGTGGCTTCGGAGATTGTGAATCCGGAGGATTTCTACAACAGGCAGCTGGGAACGCTGTTTGAGACCATGGTTGAGCTAAACAGAGAGGGCAGCGCCGTTGACGTTGTTACCCTTCAGAACAGGCTCAGGGAAAAGAATGTTCCGCCCCAGGTTTCCAGCGTTGAGTTCATCGGTGAACTGGTATCCGCTGTTCCCACTTCCGCCAACGTCAAGTATTATGCCCAGATCGTTGCGGACAAGTCCACTTTGAGGAAGCTTATCAAGGTCAGCGAGGATACCATCAACAACTGCTACACCAATCAGGAAGATATGGAGGCCCTTCTCAATGATGTTGAGAAGGACATCTTTAAGATAACCCAGAAGAGAAGTGCCGGAGACTTTGTTTCCATCGATCAGGTGGTTATGAATACTCTTAACAGTATTGAGATCGCCAGCAAGATGAAGGGCAATGTTACAGGCCTTTCCACGGGCTTTCTCGATCTTGATTACAAGACCGCAGGTTTCCATCCTTCGGAGCTTATTCTTATTGCGGCCCGTCCCGCCATGGGTAAGACCGCTTTTGTACTTAATATTGCAGAGCATATGGCCTTCCACGATGGCAAGTGCATCGCCATCTTTTCGCTGGAAATGAGTAAGGAGCAGCTAGTACAGCGTCTCCTTGCCATGGAATCCCATGTAGACTCCCAGCACATCAGAACCGGTAATATGTCGGATATGGACTGGGAGAAACTTATCGAGAGCGCTGATGTAGTGGGCGGTTCCAAGCTCATCATCGATGACACTCCCGGTATCACCATCCAGGAGCTTCGTTCCAAGTGCAGGAAGTACAAGATGGAGTTCGGCCTTAACCTTATTATGATCGACTACCTGCAGCTCATGAGCGGTGGCGGCGGTAAGAGCTCAGAGTCCAGACAGCAGGAGATCTCAGAAATCTCAAGATCCCTGAAGGCCCTTGCCAGAGAGCTGGACGTACCTGTAATCGCTCTGTCACAGCTGTCTCGTGCCGTTGAGTCAAGACCTGACCACAGACCCATGCTGTCAGACCTTCGTGAGTCCGGAGCCATCGAGCAGGATGCAGATATGGTAATGTTCATCTATCGTGATGATTATTATAATAAGGATTCGGAGAAAAAGGGCGTGGCGGAGATCATCATCGCCAAGCAGAGAAGTGGACCTATCGGAACCATTGATTTGTTGTGGTTGCCGGAATATACGAAATTCGCAAACATGGAGCGATCCCACTGAGCAATGCAAAAAAAGGAATATGAATTCACCGTGTGAGCTTGCTCACAAAGGTGAATTCATATTCCTTTTTTTATACTGCGAAGCAGCGACAACGAGGAACAAGCGGAGCGGTTCCGAGTCTGGCGGCATTGCGAAGTGGGGAAGACTAAAGGGACGCAAAGCGAAGCCAAATGTCAAATAAAAAAAGCACGTTCAATCAAGTAAACTTGATGAAGCGTGCTTTTTATTATTTGTCGCTTGGACTCAACCCTGAGAGATAGCAGATACAGGGCACTGAGCTGCGCAAGAACCGCAATCGATACATGTATCAGCATCGATAACGAACTGAGCGTCTCCCTGAGAAATAGCAGATACAGGGCACTGAGCTGCGCAAGATCCACAACTGATGCAACCATCACTAATAACGTATGCCATAATTAAATCTCCTTCCGTAAATACTTAGTTAATTTGAGCATCAAATCACGGCTGGGCTTGCCACACCAACCTTTGATACTTAATTATCATAATATAAGAAAAGTCTTTAATCAATACTCTTAGCGAAAACTTTTTTCAGTTGAAATCATTAAAATTTGGTAAATTGGCAGATAATACAGAAAAAGTCTATGATTGTAAACGCTTACATAAATTCCCGCTAAAGCCTTGAAAACATTGACATTTGTATGGTTAAAATGATACTATTGAATACGGCAGAATATGCTAAAAACACCCGTCACATCTAATTTTCTAGGGAGGAAAAGAATGTGAACGGATTTTTGTGTGCTTTTTTACAAATTATCTGCCAAAAGGATTTAGTGTGAATATATTATTCAAATACAAACCCTAAAACAAGGTAGGAGGAAACAAAATGGCAAGAAACATGAAAACCATGGACGGTAACGAAGCTGCTGCATATGCTTCATATGCATTTACTGAAGTTGCCGCTATGTACCCAATCACACCATCATCTGTTATGCCTGAGCATGTAGATGAATGGGCAACAGCCGGAAAGAAGAACATTTTCGGCAGAACAGTTCAGATTACAGAGATGCAGTCTGAGGCTGGTGCAGCTGGTGCTGTACACGGATCACTTGTAGTAGGTGCTCTTACATCTACATACACAGCTTCTCAGGGTCTTCTTCTTATGATCCCTGACATCTACAAGGTAGCCGGTGAGAGACTTCCCGGTGTATTCAACGTATCAGCTCGCTGCGTAGCTTCACACGCACTGAATATCTTTGGTGATCACTCTGACGTATATGCTTGCCGCCAGACTGGTGCTGCTATGCTTTGCGATTCAAGTGTACAGGAGGTTATGGACTTAACACCTGTTGCTTACTGTGCAGCTATCGAAGGCAGAATTCCTTTTATCAACTTCTTCGATGGATTCCGTACATCACACGAGATCCAGAAGATCGAGGTTTGGGATTACAAGGATCTTGATGAGATGGTTAACCATGATGCAATCGATGCATTCAAGGCCGGCGCTCTCAATCCTAATCACCCTTGCCAGATGGGCTCAGCTCAGAACCCTGATATCTTCTTCCAGACAAGAGAAGCTTGCAACACAGGTTACAACGAGCTTCCTGCAATTGTTCAGAAGTACATGGACAAGGTTAATGCTAAGATCGGTACAGATTACAAGCTCTTCAACTACTACGGCGATCCTAACGCAGAGGTAGTTATCGTAGCTATGGGTTCTGTTAACGATACAATCGAAGAGACTATCGATTACCTTGAGAAGCAGGGCAAGAAGGTCGGCGTTGTTAAGGTTCGTCTCTACAGACCTTTCTCAGCTAAGGCTCTTGTTGATGCTATTCCTGATTCAGTTAAGAGAATCGAAGTTCTCGACAGAACTAAGGAGCCCGGCTCTTATCGTGAGCCTCTTGCTCTTGATGTTATCGCAGCTCTTAAGGGAACAAAGTTCGAGTCGGTTCCTGTATTCTGCGGACGTTACGGCCTTGGTTCCAAGGATACAACTCCTGCTCAGATCGTTGCTGTATTCAACAATGATTCTAAGGAAGAGTTCACAATCGGTATCGAGGATGATGTAACAAATCTTTCACTTGATGCAGGTGCTCCTCTCGTTACAACTCCCGAGGGAACAACCAACTGTAAGTTCTGGGGACTTGGTGCTGACGGTACTGTTGGTGCTAACAAGAACTCCATCAAGATCATCGGTGATAACACAGACATGTATGCTCAGGCATACTTCGATTATGACTCCAAGAAGTCCGGCGGTGTTACAATGTCTCACCTCAGATTTGGTAAGAAGCCTATCAAGTCAACTTACCTCATCAAGAAGGCAGACTTCGTAGCTTGCCACAATCCCTCATATATCCGCAAGTTCAACATGGTTCAGGAGCTGGTTGACGGTGGTTCATTCCTCCTTAACTGCCCTTGGTCAGTAGAAGAGCTTGAGAATGAGATTCCCGGACAGGTTAAGAAGTTCATGTATGATCACAAGATCAACTTCTATATCATGAACGGTTCCAAGATCGGTGTTGAAGTTGGAATGGGACCTACAAGAATTAACACAATTCTTCAGTCAGCATTCTTCAACATCACCAAGATCATTCCTGAAGCAGACGCCATCAAGTTCATGAAGGACGCTGCTCAGAAGACCTACGGCCGTAAGGGTGAAGACGTTGTTAAGAAGAACTGGGATGCTATCGATGCAGGTGCAGATCCCAAGAACCTTATCAAGGTTGAGATTCCTGAGAGCTGGAAGGATGCCAAGGACGAAGGCCTTGACTTCAAGAAGGCTGAAGGCTCAAGAAAGGATGTTATCGACTTCGTTAACAACATCCAGGCTAAGGTTAATGCACAGGAAGGTAACACTCTTAAGGTTTCAGATTGTCTTCCTTATGTTGACGGTGCTACACCTTCAGGATCAGCTGCCTTCGAGAAGAGAGGTATCGCTGTTAACGTTCCTAAGTGGGATGCTACAACATGTATCGGTTGTGGATTCTGCTCACTTGTATGTCCTCACGCTGCTATCAGAACCATCGCTATGACCGATGATGAGATCGCTAAGGCTCCTGAGGGACTTCAGACCAAGCCTCTTGCCGGAATGGACGGATACAAGTATTCAGTTGTTATTTCTGCTCTTGACTGTACAGGTTGCGGATCTTGCGCAAATGTATGTCCTGGTAATAACAAGGGCGAGACACTTAAGATGGGTGCTATCGCAGCTAACAAGGACGAGCAGAAGTACTTCGATTATGCTGTTACACTTCCTATTAAGGAAGATGTTGTTGCTAAGTTCGGTGAAGGCTCCATCAAGGGCTCACAGTTCAAGCAGCCTCTCCTTGAGTTCTCAGGCGCTTGCGCAGGTTGTGGTGAGACTCCTTATGTTAAGCTTGTTACTCAGCTCTTCGGTGACAGAATGTACGTTGCAAACGCTACAGGATGTACATCAATCTGGGGTAACTCTTCACCTTCAACACCTTACACTGTAAATGCCAAGGGACAGGGCCCTGCATGGGATAACTCACTGTTCGAGGATAACGCAGAGTTTGGTATGGGTATGGTACTTGCTCAGAACGCACTCCGTGATGCTATCAAGGAGCAGGTTGAGGCTGTTGTAGCTGCAGGCGGCGCTGCTAAGGATGCTGCTCAGAAGTGGCTCGACACATTCTCAAACGGTGCTGAGAACACAGCTGCTACAGAGGCTCTTGTTGAGGCTCTTAAGGGCGACAGCTCAGATGCAGCTAAGTACATCATCAAGAACAAAGACTTCGCAGCTAAGAAGTCACAGTGGATCTTCGGTGGTGACGGATGGGCATTCGATATCGGATTCGGTGGTCTCGATCACGTACTTGCTTCCGGTAAGGATGTAAACGTTCTCGTTGTAAACACTGAGGTTTACTCAAATACAGGCGGACAGTCATCTAAGGCTACTCCTACAGGTGCTGTTGCACAGTTCGCTGCAGGCGGAAAAGAGATCAAGCAGAAGGATCTTGCTTCTATCGCAATGAGCTATGGTTATGTATATGTAGCACAGATCGCTATGGGTGCTAACATGCAGCAGACCATCAACGCAATCAAAGAGGCTGAGGCTTATCCGGGACCTTCACTTATCATCGCTTATGCTCCTTGTATCAACCAGGGTCTTAAGGCCGGCATGAACAAGGTTATGGATGAGGAGAAGAAGGCTGTAGCTACAGGATACTGGGATATGTTCAGATTCAATCCTCAGGCAGAGAACAAGTTCACACTTGATTCCAAGCCTGCTACAGAGGACTTCCAGAGCTTCCTTGACGGTGAGGTTAGATATCTTTCACTCAAGCTCAAGAATCCTGAGAGAGCAGCTAAGCTCAACGCAGCAGCTGCAGAGCACGCTAAGGAGCACAGAGCTTACCTTGAGAAACTCGTTTCTCTCTATGGCAAGCAGGACTGATTCTTTAGTCAGCTGAGATAAAAAATAGGCCCCGCAACTTAAAGTTGCGGGGCCTTGTTTTTTAATTATTTAAATTTTAGATAATGCCTGCACCGCGTTATCCTTGATAACTATGGTGAAGTGCTCATCCAGATATGACTGCTCAGCAGTGCTTCCGAGCTCTGTCTTACCATATTCGGTAAGGAGTGAACAGATGTTGGCGAACATTCCGTCCTCTATGTTGCCCTGGTGAAGTATCAGGTAGAACTTACCGTTAGCTTCGTTCTTGTACAGGGTGTTGATTCCATCGAATTTCCTGCTGACTATTCCAGCGAACCTTGTAACCTCATGAAGTGAACCAAAGGAGAAGATCTTGGACCCCTTCCTTCCGGGGGTGCCTTTTTTCTTGGGACCTGTGGTCTTTTCTTTTAACTTCTTGTTATCGGGAGCTCCCAGGAATGGAGAATCCATGAAGTCTGACATGTTGCTGCGCTGAAGGCGCTTGAACAGTCCCATAACATCCTCATCTTCCTCAGCTTCGTCGTATTCCTCATCCTCTTCGTAGTACTCGTCTTCTTCCTCATCGTCCTCATGAACGGAAGGAGCGAAGTTGGAAAAGCGGGTATCCAGCTCTTCCGGGTCCTCAACCTTGGTGATGATAAGGACTATACATTCTGAATTGATGGGGATTGCCTCGATCATCAAAGGAGTATCCTCTGCGTCAAAGCCGTATTGTAAATTCGCCTGCTGCATCATGTCCTGGAACAACTCTTTGGCCTTATCCGTTCCATATGCAAGCTCTGTAATCTTAAGGTCTCGCTTCGCAAGGTCATCTCTGGTAAGTGTGCATCGAATCTGGTGATCATTGACTTTTTCAATTTTCATGATGCCTACCTCCTCTCCTGACTTGTGAATACATAGATACTAAGTGAAAGTCTGTACTATGTCAATAGATATATCGTCATAAACGAGGAAAATGTGTCCAAATGTTCACAATCTTAAGAAAATCTTAAGAAATTTCGACGGTAAATCTTAAGAATTTCCTGCTAGAATAGTTTTTGTGAGATGCCTGACCCAATCCGGTAAGCCCGGAAGGGAGGCGAATATCAGGGAAAATACTAATGTTCTAACTTTCATTTTTCTTGCGATCAGGTCGTAAGATGTCTTACAGTTAGTTTCTATAAAAATTCCCCGGATTTATAACATCAAACAACAACTATCTATTAACACGTAGCAATTATTTATTTAGAAAAAATGCGACTAAAAACATCTAGTATCTTTGTTAATTAGATTATACCATATTTGGTGCAGCATTAAGCGCAAAATGTGGGAGGGCTTGAGGGTTAGACATCGACCATATTAAAAAACGTCAACGAAGTGCGATATCACCGTAAAAACTTTGCAGGAATTTATCACATTTGAAAGCCTTTTGGCGGATGATATTGCATAAGTTCTATCAAATTAATTTTTTAGAAAGTGGTCCCCGCCATGCTTCTAAAATAAACTAAGACTGATTTAATGACGTAAACTTAATATTATGGTATACTTGAGGGCGATTGTAAAGGAGCTAGAACATGAAAAAGAAAGTGATTCCGGCGATTATTATAATTGCCCTTATTTTTATCATCGGCGCTATTTACGCCGGCCAGTTATATCTTCAGAAGTTTTCCTACAGCACAGAGAAGGCTGATCTGGACGATTATTTCAAGGTCACATCGGATACGGATGTGGCAATTATCCACGGTAACAAGAGAATAGATGAGACGGCAAGGAATTTTGACGGCCGTATTTATTTTGAGTTTGCGCTGGTTCAGAGTCTTTTGAATGACAGATTCTACTATGGAATCGCAGACAATACTCTTCTCTACACACTTCCCGACAGGGTCATCACTGCGCCGATAGGTGGCAGCGCCTGGTCAGATTCTATGGGAGAGTCAGGGGATGAGGGCTATATCATAGCCAGAATCGATAACGATGGCGGAGAAGACAAGCTTTATGTTGCCCTTGACTATGTCAAGAAATACACTAACTTTGGATACGAGTTTTTTGACGACGGCTATCATATGCAGCTTACGACCAGCTGGGAGGATGAGACCGTTGCCACTATTAATAAGGATACACAGATCCGTCTTCGCGGCGGAGTTAAGAGCGAGGTCCTTGAGCAGGTCAAGAAGGGTGACACCGTAGTCATCCTTGAGGAGCTCGAGAACTGGAGCAAGGTTAAGAGCGAGAACTCTTTTATCGGGTATGTGGAGAACAAGAGGCTCTCAGATCAGACCACAAGAAGTCCGATACCTGTAACCGACTACGTTGAACCCGAGTACACCGGAGTTTCAAGGGATCACAAGATCAACCTTGGCTTCCATAATCTTGGAGGAGCAGGCGGAAACGATACTCTGGAGGATTATATCGCAGGCACCAAGAGCCTTAACGTTATTTCTCCCACCTGGTTCTATATTTCAGCCAATGACGGAACAGTAACCAGCATCGCTTCCAAGAGCTACGTTGACAGAGCACATAACAAGGGCCTTGAGGTCTGGGCTCTCTTTAATAACTTCAATGCCGGCAACAGCGTGTCAACATCAGAGGCGCTCTCTACTTCCGAGAACAGAGCAAGGATGATAAGCACTGTTGTAAATGAGTGCGCAGAGATCGGCGCAGACGGCGTTAATCTTGACTTTGAGACAATTGCTACCGAGGACGGACAGAACTACATTCAGTTTGTCAGAGAGATGTCAATTGCCTGCAGGGCTAAGGGCCTTGTTTTTTCCATTGATAACTATGTTCCCATGAATTTCAACGACCACTACAATCTCAAAGAGCAGGGCGTTGTTGCTGATTATATCATCATCATGGGCTACGATGAGCACTACGCAGGAAGCACTGAGGCAGGCTCAGTTGCATCCCTTAGCTATGTGGAGAACGGCATCATTAAGGCTCTTGAGAAGGCTCCTGCCTCCAAGATCATCAATGCTGTTCCTTTCTACACCAGAATCTGGCACACCGCTGACGGCAAGCTCTCCAGCGAGGCTGTGTCAATGAAGGTGGCAAAAGAGTATATTGCCAATCATAATATCCAGATGAGCTGGGATGAAGGCGCCGGTCAGAACTACGGCGAATTCACAGACGGCAAGGGACTTCACCAGATCTGGATGGAGGATGTGGATTCCATGACCCAGAAGCTTCAGTCAATGAAACATCATGAGATCGCCGGCATAGCCGAGTGGAGTCTTGGCATGGAGACTGCGGACATGTGGGATATCATCTCCGCTTATGTTAACGAGTAATAAGGAAGTAATGAATTGGATACGAAAGTAGTAGTAATAGAAGAAAATAATATAGATAACGAAGCGAAGGAGGCCCTTACCGAAGCCGGCAACATCATAAGAGACGGCGGCCTTGTGGCTTTTCCCACTGAGACTGTGTACGGTCTTGGGGGCGATGCCCTTAATCCTTCTTCGTCCAAGAAGATATATGCGGCCAAGGGAAGACCCTCGGACAACCCGCTTATCGTGCACATTCACAGATTTGAGGACCTTACGGCAATAGTTAAGGAGGTTCCGGAAGCGGCAAGGAAGCTGGCGGACGCCTTTTGGCCAGGCCCTCTTACCATGATCATGGAGAAAAACGGCAAGGTTCCCTATGAGACCACAGGCGGCCTTGATACCGTGGCAATCAGAATGCCCAATAATAAGATTGCTCTGGAGCTGATAGAGAAATCCGGCGGATACATCGCAGCTCCCAGCGCCAACACATCAGGAAGGCCGAGCCCTACTGTTGCAAGATACTGCGTTGAGGACCTCTCCGGCAAGATTGAGATGATCATCGACGGAGGTCAGGTGGGAATTGGCCTTGAGTCCACGATCGTGGATCTTACTTCTGACGTCCCCATGATCTTAAGACCCGGCTATATCACAGCGGATATGTTAAAAGAGGTCCTTGGAGATATCTCCATCGACAGAACAATAATAGACAGCACATCAACCGAGAAGCCCAAGGCTCCCGGCATGAAATACAGACATTACGCCCCCAAGGGTTCACTTATGATTGTTGAGGGAGCCCAGGACAAGGTTGTTTCTTATATTAACGAAGAAGCAAGGAAAGCTCAGGCAGAAGGTAAGCGCGTTGGCGTTATCGGAACCGACGTAACCAAGGCACTCTACAGCGCAGACGTTGTTAAAAGTGTCGGTAACCGCGAGGATGAGAGCACTATAGCCCACGAGCTCTTCAAGGTCCTCAGAGAATTTGATGATGAGAATGTTGATGTTATGTTCTCAGAGTCCTTTGATGACAGCGGAATAGGACAGGCCATTATGAACCGCCTTCTCAAGGCAGCAGGCCATCAGATCACTAAAGTGTGATCCTTGTAACGTATATCATTAATGTATTAAAACCATTATAATAATATAGGAAAAGAGGAAAAACGGTATGATAGCTTTAGGTAGTGATCACGGAGGATTTGAGCTCAAGGAGACCATCAAAAAGCACCTTGAGGAAAGAGGAATAGAGTACAAGGATTTTGGAACCTACAGTCTTGATTCCTGCGATTATCCGGATTTTGGTAAGGCAGCAGCAGAGGCGGTTGCAAGCGGCGAATGCGAGAAGGGAATCGTTGTCTGCACCACAGGAATCGGCATTTCAATTGTAGCCAACAAGGTTAAAGGCGTAAGATGCGCTCTCTGCTCAGAGACCACATCAGCCCGCCTCACAAGAGAGCACAACGACGCCAACGTCCTCGCCCTCGGCGGCGGCATGACAGGCCCGCTCCTTGCTCTCGAGATTGTGGACACCTTCCTCGACACCCCCTTCTCAGGCCTCGAGAAACACGCCCGCAGAATTTCTAAGATCTCCGGCATGGAGGACTAATTCCGGGAAAACTTCAGATATCCGTTTCTTAAGAAATACATAACCGGGAAGCACAAATATATCAGTCACTAAAGGAAAAATAACCGGGAAACTCTCAGATACTCGTTTCTTAAGAAGAACAGACCGGTAAACACGAACATATAAGTTACTAAAGGTAAAACACAACCGGGAAGTACCCGGATTGCAGTTCCAAAGAAATGGAACATACTCGGATCACCACATCCGATAAACGTAATTAATCCATAGACAGGAATCGAAGGGCATGGATATGAAAATCTATTGCGATTTTGATGCTGTGTAGGCGAGACCTATGAAATACGAGTGCCTTATGCACGACTATTTCATGCCCAGGGCTCACCGAAGCGCTTAGCATCATGAGCAATATATTTTTATATCCGGGACAATCGATTCCGTCCTATATTCAATACACTCACGGGAGGAACACAGTATGTCAAAAGTAGTTATTATGGATCATCCTCTGATCCAGCACAAGATTGGAATGATCAGGAGAACCGACACAGGAACCAAGGATTTCAGACAGACCATCAGCGAGATCGCAATGCTCATCTGCTACGAGGCCACCAGAGACCTTCAGCTCAAGGACGTTGAGATCGAGACCCCTATCTGCAAGACCACAGTAAAACAGCTTAAGGGAAGAAAGCTCTGCGTAGTACCCATTCTTCGTGCAGGTCTTGGCATGGTAGACGGAATGCTGGCACTTATACCTGCAGCTAAGGTTGGTCACATCGGACTTTACAGAGATCCCGAGACACTTAAGCCTGTTGAGTACTATTGCAAGATGCCTGCAGACGTAGCAGACAGAGAGATTTTTGTAGTGGATCCCATGCTTGCAACAGGCGGATCCTCAGTTGCAGCTATTCAGATGCTCAAGGACAGAGGCTGCAAGAACATTCACTTCATGTGCATCATCGCAGCTCCTGAAGGACTGGAAGCAATGAAGAACGCACATCCTGATGTAGATATCTACGTAGGATCACTTGACGAGAGACTTAACGAGCACGGTTACATCGTACCCGGACTTGGAGACGCCGGAGATAGGATCTTCGGAACCAAGTGAGCGATATAGGGACGAAAAGTTACATTTTTGACTGCTTGCAGACATAAAAATGTAACCTTGAGGACCTAACGTACATGAGGAAGAAGAGCGGTAGCTCGGATTCCGAATGTACGTAGGATTGCGAGAGCGTAAGCGGAGCAATCCGTATATCGCGGAGCAGACTCAATCATTCAAAGCGAGCATGGCGATTTCCGAATATCGCTTAGCAATTTAGATTTTTATTGGAGGGGGAAATGAAGCGAGAGGACTATATCAGCTGGGATGAATACTTCATGGGCGTAGCCAAGCTGGCCGCCATGCGCAGCAAGGATCCCAACACACAGGTTGGAAGCTGCATAGTAAGTGAGGACAACAACATTCTGTCCATGGGTTACAACGGTTTTCCCAAGGGGTGCTCCGATGAGGATTTTCCCTGGGAGAGGGACGGAGAGGATGAGCTGTCCACCAAATATCCTTTCGTTACCCACAGCGAGCTCAATGCTATATTAAACTACAGAGGCGGAAGCCTCGTGGGGGCCAAGATCTACGTATCTCTTTTCCCCTGCAATGAATGTGCCAAGGCCATAATTCAGGCCGGCATCAAGACCGTTGTTTTTGACAGTGACAAATACAGTACTTCCGCATCAACCAGAGCTTCCAAGAAGATGTTCGATGCAGCGGGAGTCAGATATTATCAGTATCAGCGAAGCGGCAGAAGTATCAAGATTACCATTTAACGACATGACTAACGGGCATTGGGATAAAAAAACTAAATATACTGGTGCAGGGAAAGGCTTAATGGCCTTTCTTTGTGCTATATGCATAGCTTTCGTATCCATCCCCATAGCTTCCAAGGCTACCGAGTCCACCAAGGAAAAGCTGGAGAAGGCCAAAGAGGCCAAGAAGGAATCCCAGAATCAGCTTGAGGGCACCAAGGATGATATCGCCGAGATGAATGAGGAGAAATCCTCGCTTCAGGGGCAGCTCAATTCCCTTAACACTCAGCTCAGCGAAGTCAGCTCCAACCTTGAGGAGATCGAGGAGCAGATAGAGAACAAAGAGAACGAGATTGAGAATACTCAGGCAGAGCTGGAGGTCGCAAGACAGACCGAGGCCAATCAGTATGCTTCCATGAAAAAGAGAGTACAGTTCATATATGAGAAGCAGAATTTCGTTCTTATCGATATGCTCACCGGTTCATCGAGTTTTGCAGACTTCCTCAACCAGAATAACTACGTGGAGCAGCTCTCAGCCTACGACAGGAAGATGTTCAGGCAATACATCGAGACCAGGAAGGCCATCGAGGAGAAAGAGGCAACTCTTGAAGAGGAGATGGTTGCCCTTGAAGATTATCAGATGAAGCAGAAGGCGGAACAGAGCAGGGTTTCAGGCCTGGTGACCCAGACCTCCGGCAGTATCAAGCAGTACGCCAACGACATCTCTGACGCTGAGGCCAGAGCAGAAGCGCTGGAAGCTCAGATCAAGGAGCAGGAAAAAGATATCAAGGCTCTGGAAGCCAAGCTGGCGGAGGAGCAGAGACTATCCAAGCTTGCCAGAAATTCCACCTGGCGAAACATCTCTGAGGTTACCTTTGCAGAGGGCGACAGATATCTTCTGGCCAATCTTATCTACTGTGAGGCAGGATCCGAACCCTATGAGGGCAAGGTTGCGGTTGGCGCTGTTGTTATAAACAGAGTGCTGTCTTCGGTTTATCCGGATACGGTGGTGGGAGTTATCTATCAGGGAAAGCAATTTTCGCCTGTAGCCAGTGGAAGACTGGCCCTGGCTCTTGCAGAGGGCAGAGCGAATGCAGCCTGTTATCAGGCCGCGGATGAAGCCATGAAGGGCTATTCGAACGTAGGAAGCTGCGTTTATTTCAGAACGCCGGTGCCGGGACTTAGCGGAATCACCCTCGGCGGACATGTTTTTTACTAGTATTATTTCAGGATATGTATTTCTCTATCGGGGCGATGAGTTCATCAATGCCCTTGGAGTAAATTTCATCAAGGAGCTTGCTCAGTGACAGCAGGCTCTTTTTAAGAAGAGCTTCATCGATAAGCCTATTTTCAAAGGCCTCGGAGAGTTCGTCCAGATCCACGACCTTGATACGGCCGTCGGGGAAGATGATAACGTCGGCGAGAAGGTCAACCATTATGAGTTTGTTCTCTTCGGGGATGTGCTCATAGGTAAGAATATCGCAGTACCAGCACTTAAGGGAACCATCCTCTCTGAGGAACTTGCTGATGCGAAAGCCTCTGTTTAAATAACAGCAGGAATAACCACAGAACAGGTCATCACATCTTTCGTGGAGGAATCTCCATTTGGTGACGAGGATATCCTCGTTGTATTCAAGGATGATATCGTCCTTTAGCAGATTGCATTCATTTGGGATAAAGCGTTTGCGGTACAAGATCGGTTTGTTCATGGCTGTACCCTCTTTCGTCCATAAGAAGAATGGAAATATCTGAAATTGTGTTATGAAAATATTACTATTATTGAAATTGAAAGTCAATTATGCGTGATAATACTAAGAAAATTACGATAATAAAAATCATATATGCCATTGTGCTGTTTACGGTGTCCCTTTTTGTGATAGGTAGCCTGTCCCATGACGATAATGCGGACATGACAGCACAGATGTCCAAGGCAACCCTTCCTGTTGTGAATCTCCTTAGCGGTGACAGGGAGATCAACCCGCTTCACGGCTACACAGGCGAAATGGATGTGAGCCATATGAGGGGGACTGTTTTCCCGGTGGGCTCCGACAGACAGATAAGATTCAGGATCAATACCTATGGCGGCAATGTCATGAATCTTAAGTTCGAGGTCAGGACCATAGATGGCAAGAGCCTTGTGGAGAGCACTCCCATTGTTGATTACAGCGAGAATGCCCAGACCATAAACGGGAGCCTGCAGATCAAGGATCTGATAACCGCCGGCAACGAGTACATGCTGGTTTTTGTCATGGATACCGGTGTGGGCGAAGCCAGATACTATTCCAGAATTGTCTGGACTGAGGACAGCAGATACAGCATCGATGAGGAGCTGGACTTTGTCACAGGCTTCAGCGAAGCAACTTTTAATAAGACTGAGGCAAAAGAGTACACGAAATACCTTGAGTCCAACTCAGAGGGTGACAATACGACTTTTAGCAAGGTAAATATCCACAGCAGTTTTAATCAGGTAACCTGGGGTGAACTTAACATCACCAAGCATACAGAGCCTGAAATATATGTAACGGATATCCATTCCCAGACGGGATCCTACAAGCTCTGCTACAGAGTTACAGTAAGAGACGGCAATGTGAGCAGGCTCTACAACGTGGAGGAGGCCTTCAGAGTTCGTCACACCTCAGACAGGATGTATTTGCTCAACTATGAGAGAACCATGAACTACATCTTTGATGCGGGTTCATATTCAATAAGCAGTAACAGCATTGGTCTTAGCATTTCAGACCCGGGACTGCAGCTGGTGGAGAACGGTGGAGGAACGGCGTTTGCTTTTGTCAGCGAGAACAGACTTTTTATGTTCAACAATTCAGAGAGCAGGCTGGCTTACCTCTTCGGCTTCTATGACACAGATAACAACGACATCAGAACCAGGTGGAACAACAATACCATCAAGATCCTGAAGGTGGATGAGGCCGGCAATGTCAAATTCGCAGTGGCAGGTTACATGGCCAGAGGAATTCACGAAGGCCAGGTGGGAATTGCCGTATATGACTACAATGCTTCCATAAATGCGGTGGAGGAGCAGGTTTTTGCCCCCAGCAGTCAGTCTCCGGAGGTACTGGTATCTTTTGTTGATACCCTTGCATACCTTGGAAACGGCGATGTTTTCTATGTGATGCTTGAGCAGAATATTTATGCTATTGACCTTATCGGCAGAACCGCAGGCACCGTTGCTACGGATATCGGAAGCGGAGATTACAAGATATCGGAATCCGAGAGGACAATTGCCTGGCAGACCAAGGATCTGACCAGCTTCAAGATGATGAACCTCAACACAAGAGGCCAGAGCGAGATCCAGGCTGATGACGGAGACTATATCGTGGTTCTTGGATTCATGGGAGAGGACCTTGTTTACGGCCTTGTACACTCTGAGGACGTTCACAAGGACAAAATGGGCAATCCGATTTATCCCATGTATGCCATTAAGATTCAGGACAGCGACGGGAATCTCCTTGAGAACTATCATCCTGAGGGAGTATACGTCACTTCCGTTGAGATTACTGACAATCAGATCAGACTCTCCAGAGTTGAGAAGGACGATAACGGCGAGTACGTCAGCACCTACGACGATCAGATTATGAGTACCCTCAAGGCTGAGGACGGCAGCAACTCAGTGAATCAGGTATCAGTTGATATTTTTGAAAAAATTGTTCAGATAAATGTAAGAAATGAGATCAAGCTTAAGTCTCTTCGTGTACTTACACCTAATCAGACTCTATTTGAGGGAACGAGAGATGTGGAGCTGGATATAGACAGAGACAGACAGGAGCAGCCTTTTTACTATGTCTACGGACTCTTTGGAATAGAGGGAATCTACACGGATCCTTCTGAGGCGGTAAAAAGGGCAAATGAAGCTTCCGGAACTGTAACCGGCGACAATAACGGATATGTCTGGGTTAAGGGCAATCTTCTTCGCTCCAACCAGATCATGGCTATAACGAGAAATGCCGAGAGCTATGAGAATATGATGGCTACACCGCCAACGGTTGTCTGCCTTGATCTCATCCTTCAGTTTGAGGGAATTAACAGAAATGTGGATGCTATGCTGGATGCGGGCTCTTCTGTCACGGATATCCTAAGGGAATCACTTCCTGAGACAACGGTATTGGATCTTGACGGATGTCCCATGTCGGCAATGCTGTACTATGTTAATCAGGATCTGCCGGTTATGGCTATGCTCAACGATGGCACGGCGGTTCTGATCATCGGATTTAACGATCTTAACACTGTTCTTATGAATCCTTTGACGGGACAGGTGTACAAATACGGAATGAATGATTCGGACAAGCTTTTTAATGAAAACGGCAATCATTTTGTGACATACATAAGGAACAGTCGATGATTTTTGTTTCCATTTTGCGGAGGGTTACAACATGAAGAATTTTACTTTTGATATGGTGAAGGATCCTGAGATTTTCAAGGATAATGTGCTTCCTCAGACAGCCGATTTTGTGGCTTATCAGAACGAGGAAGAGATTGAGGGAAGGGTTTCTTCACTCAGGCTGTCACTTAACGGACTTTGGAAGTTCCATTATGCCAGGAATTACAGAGCGGTTATTCCGGGCTTTGAAAAAGAGGATTATGACTGCAGTTATTTTGATGATATAAGAGTTCCTGCCCATATTCAGATGGAAGGGTATGATATTCCCGCTTACATCAATGTCCAGTATCCCTGGGATGGACACGAGGATATCGAGCTGGGACAGGTGCCGGAGGAGTTCAATCCGGTGGGCAGCTATGTGAAGTATTTTAACCTTCCCGCAGATTGGGAGGGGCAGCAGGTTCACATTGTTTTTGACGGCGTTGAGAGCGGATATGCTCTGTGGCTTAACGGACAGTATGTGGGCTACAGCGAGGATACTTTTACTCCTTCAGAGTTTGATCTTACAGGTTTGCTAAGGAGCGGCGTCAACAAGCTGGCGGTGCAGGTGTTTAAATGGACCAGCGGCAGCTGGTTTGAGGACCAGGATTTCTTCAGATTCTCAGGTATCTACAGAAATGTATATCTGAAGCTCGTGCCTGCCACACATCTTGAGGACTTCAAGGTTCGTACTCTTTTAAATGACGATTTTACCAAGGCTGAGCTGGAGGTTACTCTTAGGACAACGGGATCCGGCTCTGTTGATTATATTCTTTACCGCAATAATCATCCCATGATAAAGGGAAGTGCAGAGCTTGCCGGAAACGGCGGTGATGGCCCTAGTGTATCCCTTAATGTTGTAAGGGAAGAGGTGCTGCAGCCCCAGCTCTGGAGTGCTGAGGATCCGCAGCTCTATCAGCTTCTTTTGAAGGTTAAGGATTCTGGGGGAGAGGTTCTGGAGGTTGTCAGACAGAATGTGGGCTTCAGGAAGTTCGAGATGAAGGACGGACTGATGCTTCTTAACGGCAAGCGCATTGTGTTCAAGGGTGTCAACAGACACGAATTCTCCTGTGAGACCGGAAGAGTTGTTTCTAATGAGGAGACCCTTCTTGATATCATTACCATGAAGAAGAACAATATCAATGCTATCAGAACCAGCCATTATCAGAATTCAGCTTATATATACGAACTCTGCGATATCTACGGTCTGTACATGATCGCCGAGAACAATATGGAGACCCACGGAACCTGGTCCTTGTACGGAGATGAGGGTGCCCACGGCAAGCGCCTTCCGGGTAGCAGAGAGAACTGCATGGAGCATCTTCTGGACAGGATCAATTCCACCTATCAGCTGGATAAGAACCATCCGTCAGTGCTGATCTGGTCCATCGGTAATGAGTCCCATGGCGGCAAAGTGCCCTATGAGATGAGTCAGCTCTTTAGAAAGCTCGATCCCGACAGACTGGTTCACTACGAGGGAATCTGTCACGACAGAACCTATAACGATACCAGCGATATGGAAAGTCAGATGTATCCTTCGGTTGCCAGCATTGAGAAGTTCCTTAAGGAGCATGATGACAAGCCTTATATCTGCTGTGAGTACACCCATGCAATGGCCAACTCCTGCGGAGGCATGTTCAAATACACGGATCTGGCTGAGAGAGAGCCAAGGTACCAGGGCGGATTTATCTGGGATTATGTGGACCAGTCAATTCGTGAGAAGAACCGCTTCGGAGAGGATTATCAGGCCTATGGCGGAGACCACGGCGAGAGACCCTGTGATTATAATTTCAGCGGCAACGGTATAGTTGACGGTGAGAGAAGAACCTATGCGAAGATGCAGGAGGTTAAGTTCAACTACCAGAACATCCGAGTATATGTGGAGAGCGACAAGGTTAAGGTCGTTAACAATTCTCTTTTTACCAATACCGGTGAATTCGATTGCTTCGTAACATTATACAAGGACGGAGTTAAGCTCCTTGAGAAGCACATGGCTACTTCGGTAGAGCCACTTAGTGAGGGCGAGTATGAGCTGCCCGATGCCATTATCGAGAAGATGGCAGTGGTGGGCTTTGGGCCTTTTGATGAAAATGGACCTTTCCCTCTTGATGAGTATGTGATAAATGTGTCCTTCAGGTTAAGGGATGATACTTTGTGGGCTCAGAGGGGCCATGAAGTTGCCTTCGGTGAGGGTGTGTTCAGGAAGTCAGCATCCACCTTTGTGACCTGTGCACCGGTTAAGTTTACTCAGGGACTATATAACTACGGAGTTAAGGGCAATCATTTCGAGGTTCTCTTTAACAGAGATCAGGGAAATATCACATCCTACAGATATGCCGGCAGAGAGCTTATCAGGGAGATGCCAAGGGCTAACTTCTGGAGAGCACCTGTTGATAACGACAACGGCAACAGAATGCCTCAGCGCTATGCCCAGTGGAAGCTGGCAAGCGCCTATGCCATCGCTGCACCCATTGTGGAGGAGAGCACAGGCTATGCCAACGGTACAGAGGACCAGGGCAGGTATCCTGTTGTGGATGTTAAGGAAAACAGCGTGAGCCTTACCTTCAAGCACTATCTTCCTACAGTTCCGGCTTCTTCAGTGCTTCTAACCTACACGGTCACAGGGGATGGAAGAGTCTGGATAAAAGAGGAATATGAAGGCGTCAAGGGTCTCAGCCCCATGCCTGAGTTTGGTATGCTCTTTAAATTTGATGCTGATTTTGACAGGGTTGAGTACTACGGCAAGGGCCCTGCAGAGAACTATATAGACAGAAACCGCGGAGCAAAGCTTAGAATCTACCGCGACAAGGTAGAGGACATGATGGAGCACTATCTTGTGCCTCAGGAGACCGGCAACAGGACCGGAGTAAGATGGGCCAAGATCCTGAACAACAAGGGAAGAGGACTGTTATTCGAAGCTCCCGATACCATGAATTTCAGCGCATTGCCTTACACTCCGGGAGAGCTGGAGGAGGCAAGACATCCTTACGAGCTGCCCCGCTACTGCAAGACAGTGGTACGCTGCAGCCTGTGCCAGATGGGTATCGCCGGAGATGACAGCTGGGGAGCCAAGACACATCCCGAGTTCCTTATTCCAAGTGATGAGAAGCTGACATTTACCATGAGTTTCAAGGGAATCTGAGGAGGTAAACCATGGAAGAGACTATGAAGAAGATTGCAATGGGAATGAGCATCAGAATGGGCCTGGTCATGAGCTTTTGCATGTCATTGTTAGGAAATCTTATAGGCATGAAGAATTCCGGAAGCTTTTCCATAGTGGGATTTCTGATCAGCTTTGTGATAAGTACCATTATCAGTTTTGCTATTGGCTTTCTGATCCCCATGGGAAAACTTGGCGGAGCTGCCTGCAGGAAGCTCAAGCTTCAGCGTGGATCAATGCCTGCAAGGCTTGTGGAGAGTTTGATTTCCAATTGCATTTACACCCCAATAATGACACTGGTCATGGTTGTTCTGGCTTACAGAAACGCCATGAGACAGAGCGGAGGAATGGCGCAGATAAGCTTTTTACCCATGTTTCTCAGCTCCCTGGTGATCTGCTTTATTGTGGGATACATTATCATATTCATTATTCAGCCGCTTTTTATGAAGCAGCTGATGAAGAAATATGGGGTGAATCCCAAAGGATAAACATGTTGTGAAAGGTAGGAGGGATAGGCATGAACGAGAACATTACCAAGAGAAATGAACTACTGGCGCAAAAAACAATCGAAGGACTTAAGTCCAGAAATATGACAGGCTACTATGCCGCAACCAAGGAGGAGGCTCTTAAGAAAGCTCTGGAGATCATCCCCGAGGGCAGCAGCGTAACCATGGGCGGAGCCATGAGTGCTCATGAGATTGGCCTTTTGGAGGCAATCAAAAACGGCAATTACAATTTCATCGACAGAGATAAGGCTAAAACTCCCGAGGAGAAGAGAGCCGCAATGCTGGCAGGCTACGATGCCGATTTCTTCCTTTCCAGCTGCAATGCCATGACAGATGACGGTATTCTTGTAAATATCGATGGTAATTCCAACCGCGTGTCCATGATCTGCCAGGGACCCAAGAAGGTTATTTTCATCGTGGGAATGAACAAGGTCTGCGGCGATCTTGACGGAGCCATGAAGAGAGCCCGCAACGTTGCAGCTCCGATAAATGCCCAGAGATTCGGCCTTGCAACTCCCTGCGCCAAGACCGGAAAATGCATGGACTGCAAATCTCCCGACACGATCTGCTGTCAGTTTCTGACAACCCGCTATTCAAGACATGCGGACAGAATACATGTCATTCTTGTAAATGATAATCTTGGATTTTGATGGAGCTGACCTATGAGGATACTTTTCATACGCCATGGGGACCCTGACTATGTCAACGACACACTTACTGAGCAGGGGAAAATTGAGGCAAGACTTCTTGCGGATATGATCAATGAACTTGGAATCGATGAAGCCTATGTATCTCCACTTGGAAGAGCTGTGGATACTGCGGAGTATTCACTTAGGGCGCTTGGAAAAAAGGCGACGACTCTGGACTGGCTCAGGGAATTCCCCGCAGAGGTGGATCCCAATACTTCTGAAGTTGCAAGGAAAGCCTATGCCACAGAGTTGTGGACAGATGAAGAGACGGGAAAGTACAAAAAGCGCATAATCTGGGATGTTTTGCCATCATATTTTGGTCAGCACCCGGAGCTTTTTGATGTGAATGCCTTCATGGACTCGGAGTTGGTAAAAGAGAGCGACATGAAGGAGAAGTATGAATATGTCATCAGCTCTTTTGATCGTTTTCTGGCTGATAACGGATATGTGAGGGATGGAAGCGTATATAGAGTTGAGAAAGGAAACAGCAAGACTATTGCGTTTTTCTGCCACTTTGGAATTACGGCAGTTCTTCTGTCAAGACTGTGGAATGTGTCACCCTTTGTGACTTTGCAGTCCCTGGCAACGGCGCCTACGTCCGTTACCGAGGTGGTGACCGAAGAGAGGCAGAAGGGCATTGCAACCTTCCGCACTCTCAGAGTCGGTGACCTGACCCACTTAAATAGCGCCGGTGTGGAACCTTCTTTTTCAGGAAGATTCTGCGAGCGTTATGAGAACGAAGACCAGCGGCACTAATCGGAAAAAAGGCCTGTCCCCATGTTGCAACGGGGGCAGGCTCATTTTGTTTAGACAGTGTAACGCTTGGACAGCTCCTCAATTACATGAGCTGTACTCTTTTCAACTGTGCCGGCATCGAAGGGACTTAAGAGATTTCCGATTTTCAGAAGCTCTAAGTATCCTTTGGTTCCGCCGGCGCGGCAAAGACGAAGATAATCCTCCCAGGCCTTTTTTCTATCCTCTTTCATGCGGCCATAGTACTGGAACGCACAGATCTGTGACATGGCATATTCGATGTAGTAGAAAGGATAGAGGAAGATGTGCTGTTTCTGCATCCAGAAACCACCGGCCTCCAGGAATTCATTTCCGTCATAATCACGCCAGGGCATGTATTTCTGCTCAATCTCATGCCAGGTTCTCTTCCAGTCAGCGGCTGAGTATTCAGGATGCGCATAAACTTCGTGTTGGAATTCATCAACACTAACCAGATAAGGAATTGTGCAGAGGGCTCCAAGCAGATGTGAAGTAACATACTTCTCTGTATTTTCCTCAAAGAACAGCTCCATCCAAGGGTAAGCGAAGTGTTCCATTGACATGGAATGAATCTCGTTTATCTCTGCTGTTGAGCCTCTAAGTGCATCTACATCAATGGATCTCAGTGCGAGATATCCCTGGAATGCATGACCTGCCTCATGGGTAAGAACGTCCACATCCGCTGAGGTTCCGTTGAAATTGCTGAAGATGAAAGGAGCCTTGAAAAGGGACATAGAGGTCATATAGCCGCCCATGTGCTTACCGGGTCTCGTCTCCAGATCAAAGAGCTCATACTCTTTCATGAAATCAAAGAATTCACCTGTCTCGGCGCTCATCTCTGTGTACATCTTCTGAGCCTTATCAATAAGTTCCTGTGTGGTTCCGATCGGTGTAGCATTTCCATCGGGGAAAATAAGCTCTTCATCATAGTAATAAAGCTTATCAACGCCGAGTTTTTCCTGCTGGATCTTGCGCAGCTTAGCAACCGCCGGAGTGATTATCTCTCTGACCTGCTCACGGAATTTGGCCGCATCTTCTGCTTTATAATCGAAACGGTTTCTATTGACGTAAGCCATCTCAGTATAGTTGTTAAATCCCATTTTCAGAGCCATCTCGTTACGGAGCTTAACCAGCTCTGCGTACTGTGCCTCAAGCTCAGGGCTTATTTTTTCATAGAGGGCAGCCCAGGCTTCGAAGGCTTCCTTGCGCTCTGCGCGGTCTGTGCTCTGCATGTGCTTAAGAAGTCCATAGAAATTACATTCTTCACCTCTAAAGTTAGTTGTAGCACCGGCTGCTGTTTTACTGTATTCCTGGCTGACCTGTTCGCAGCGAATGGTCTCGGGAATGATCTTCTCATCGCTTGTAAGTAGAGAAGCGTCCAGCTTCCTAAGGAGCTGTGCACCGAACTCTTCCTCAAACTGCGGTCTGAACTGAGAGCTTGTCAGTGCTTTTGCCAAAGCATTGTACTGGGGAATAGTCCCGGCAAATGCCTCCTGAAGCCATTGGAGTTCATTGTCATAAAACTCATCCTTCATGTTGATGGTGTTGCGGATATGAGCCACAGTATACATGGTTTCATCGGCCTGTTCGCGCTCCTGCAGAGCAAAATAGGCGTCTTTGACCTCCTGATAGCTCTTGGCATCACGAATCTTGGTGGCAGTATCTTCTACAGCTCTTTTAAGCGCCTCAACATCCGGACGCTTATATTCGATTTCACTAAATTTCTTCATATATAACCGACCTCCTTAAATTGTTCACAATTGAATTATATATAAAAGCCTAAAAAAGCGCAATGGATGACATGGGGACGGTTCTTTTGTCACTTTAGTGAAAATTTTTCTGTAAAAAAAGATGTTGACATGGTATTGTCAGACAGATATACTTAAAACTAATAATTTTCAGAAAGGATTACGCAATGGAAAGATTTTATCCCGTCACTAAATGCATGATGCTCGTGGTCGATTCCGTGAATACTATTCAGGGGACTGTTTTTGATATGCATGATGAGGACGAGATTATATGCAAGGCGTAGTCTAAGTTTATAATCTATATAGAGATTTTGAAGCCTCATCAAGGGAAAACCTGGTGAGGCTTTTTTGTGATAGGAGGATATATGGCAAACTTAATTGTGGTATGCGGACCCCAGGCGGTGGGGAAGATGACTGTGGCGGAGAGCTTAAGGGATAAACTCAGATACAACATGATGATGAATCACGACAGCATCGAGGTTTCGGATAGGATATTTGGATTTGGGACTCCGGCCCAGCGAGAGTTTAACAGCTATTTCAGGGAAAAGGCCTTTGAACTGGCAGTGAAGCATGATGTAGACCTGATCTTTACGTATGTTGCCGCTTTTGATCTGCAGGAAGAGCATGATTATCTTCATTCTTTGGAAAAAATGTTTGAGGAGGCGGGAGGTCATTTCTACTTTGTGGAACTAAGTGCCACCCTGGAGGAGAGGCTTGTGAGAAATGAAACGCCACATCGAATGGAGAAGAAAGCTTCCAAGAAGGATGTGGAATGGAGCAGGGCTAATCTTTTGGAGGATGCTAAGAAGTATAGATTGAACACGAATGAGGATGAAGTGCTTTTTGAGCATCACCTTAAGATTGATAATACAGAACTATTGCCAGATGAAGTGGCGGATAGAGTTATTGCAGAATTTGGGCTGGTGGCGAATGTGAAGGAAGAGAAGGAATATAGATTTGGAGCGTAAGTAATAGGACGGATGCGAGTCAATGGGGACGGTTTTATACCAATGGGGACGGTTCTCTATGGTATAGTTTTCGTCAATACAAAATTTTGCATATTATTACATGCACAAAACTATACCATAAAGAACCGTCCCCATTGGTATAAAACCGTCCCCAATATACATAGGATAAAAACAAGGAGGAATGAAGAATGAAAGTAATGATTGAAACAGAAAGATTAGTGTTAAGACCCTTGGTACCGGAGGATTATGAGGCAGTATACAAGTGGGGGTCCGATCCGATTGTAAATGAATACATGATATATCCACTTTATAAATGCGCAGAAGATGTAAAGGCCTGGCTTGAGGGGCGGGATGATGACAATCCGGATAGCTATGACCTTGGCATAGAGCTGAAGGAAACCGGAGAGCTCATCGGTAGTGGCGGTTTTGTTTACCATCCTGAAAGAGATGCCTGGGAAGTAGGCTACAACATCAGAAGAGACCAGTGGGGCAAGGGCTATGTTCCTGAAGCTATGCAGGGAATACTTGATCACATCAAGGAGCACAGAACAGTCCGCGCCATCGAAGGAACCTTTGCAAAAGAGAATCACAAGAGCCAGCGCGTAATGGAGAAGCTCGGCATGCACTACCTGGAGGACACCGAATTCCAGAAACTCGACGGCAGCAGGAAGTATGATGCAAAGACATTTATCAGAGAATTCTAGAACTGCCATTAAGAAGGTGCCGTCCCCAATCAAGAACTGCGCATTTCCGAAGTGTACCTTGAGATACCGGGACTACGGGGATGGTTCTTTTGTTATCCCTTTCCCCAAAAGCAAATTAACTCCCTGTATTTTCCTAACTCAGAAATGTATTTTCAATTTTAAAACCTTTAAAATTGAAGAAAAAAATATGCCTGAGAATCATGAGGTTATAGTCAAAGGAATACACTGGAGAAAGGAAGGCTTCCGCAACAAATGAAAAAACAGTCCCCAAAAAAATATCTGGCACTAGCAGTCATCTTCATCGTCTTTGCCATAACCGTTGTCCATCAGCTTACAGCCATGGCAAGTCGTGCTAAATCACCCGAAGAAATAAAAGCATATATTACAGATAATAATGATGCCTTAACCGCTTTTGCCAAAGACTTATATGATACTCAGAGTCAAGAACTGATTATCTACGATTCGCCAAAAGAATTACCTAAATCTTCCAAAAAAATCTGCAACCCCTTCGCTGATTCAAGAATCCTTTATATATCAGTGGAAAAAGGTGTTCATCCGGAAGGCGACAGAGTATTCTTTATTCTGAAAGACAGACCTGATGATAAGCGCTATTACAACAGTGGTTTCTATTACTCTCCTACAGATACAATATCTGATCTATACGGAAATGCCAAGGAGGGCGACTATTTTGAACACGATGGGGGTCAAACCGGAGAGCGCTCCCGCTACAGAAGCGAAAAGATCTGCGACAACTGGTATTATTTTGAAGAAGCAGTATGGTAAAGAAGAACCGTCCCTCTGTCATAATCGTGCTCGTCCCCATCCCCGGAGTCCCGGTATCTCAAGGTACACTTCGGAAATGTGCAGTTCTTGATCGAGGCAGATGTTTTTCAAGGTGAAGGAAGACGAAAATGACGATTGCTCTGAGCGAAGTCGATATGAGGCATTTTCGTCTTACTGAGCCTTAGAAAAACACGACGCAGATGACAACAAGCATTTTCGGAGGGTACCTTGAGATACCGGGGCTCCGGGGATGGGGACGGGCACTTGTCTTATCACCCCCTCTTGACTCGTATCTATGTCAGTGTTAGTATGAAAAGGGTTTGAAAATATAAAGAAAGAGCGCTATGCGTTTAGGTGAAGGAATGATTATTAGATAATTTGGCTTGAGTGAACACGATATTTGTTTTATTAGCTGCTATTGCGGCTGTTTTGTGTACGCTTAATCTGGATTATCATGCATTCGAAACCTAAATTGCTTAGTCTGAATATAGAGACTGGGTATATCAGCAGGTCTATTTGTGTGAGTCTATTTTGCGTATGCATTATAGGCTTATTTTTTTGCAGCACAGTAGGAGGGTAGTGAATGTTACAAGTAAAAAACCTCACAATAACACATCGTAAGGACCTGCGGATCATTCTGGAGAATTTCAGTATGGTGCTGAATGATGGGGACAAAGCGGTGATCATCGGAGAAGAGGGGAACGGCAAGTCCACTCTTATGAAATGGATATATGATCCGGAGATGGCTGAAGAATACACGGAGTGCGAAGGGGAAAGAGTGATGGCCGGGGAAGTGCCGGGGTATCTGCCTCAGGAGCTGCCGGAAGCTGATAAGGAGAAGACTTTGTACGAGTATTTCTCGGAGGCGCAGCTGTTTTTTGACAAGGAGCCAAAGGAACTGGCTCGGATGGCAGCGGAGTTTCAGGTGGCCACGGACTTTTTTTACAGTGACCAGAAAATGGGAAGTCTCTCCGGCGGAGAAAAGGTAAAGGCGCAGCTGATGCGGCTTCTGATGGATAATCCCACAGTGCTGCTTCTGGACGAGCCGTCCAACGACATTGATATCAGTACGTTGGAGCTATTGGAGAAGCTGATAAATAACTGGAAGCATATTGTTCTGTTCATATCCCATGACGAGACGCTGATCGAGAACACAGCCAATGTGGTGATTCATATTGAGCAGATCATGAGAAAGACTAAGAGCAGATACACCATCGTAAAGGATAATTATCAGAACTATATAAAGAACAGGGCTGCGAATTTTGAGAGGCAGGAGCAGCAGGCTCTGAACGATAGGCGTGATAAGAAGCTCCGCGACGAGAAGTACAGAAGGCTGATGCAGAGTGTAAACAGGGCCCAGACCACCATTGGTAGCGTTGATACCGGACATATCGGTGATCCCATGCAGGCTGCAAGGAATCTCAAGGACAAGATGCATACTGTAAAGGCCATGGGCAGACGTTTTGAAAAAGAAGATGAGAACATGACGGAGAGGCCGGAGCAGGAGGAAGCTATTTTCTTTAAGCTTGGAGATAAGAACGCGGGAATGCCTGCGGGAAAAACGGTTATTGAGTATTCCCTGGATAAGCTGACGACGCCGGATGGTTCCAAGGTTCTTTCCAAAGATATTTTTCTTAGAGTCAGGGGGCCGGAGAAAATCTGCATTGTGGGTACCAATGGTGTGGGAAAGACGACGCTTTTGAAGAAGATGGCGGAGGAGATGCTAAGTAGGAGCGACATCAGAGCTCAGTATATGCCGCAGAACTACGAGGAGCTGCTGGACCTGGATGTGACGCCCGTGGAATTCCTTGACGACACCGGGGATAAAGCGGTGCGAACCCGCATCAGAACTTATCTTGGGTCGCTGAAATATACCGCAGATGAGATGGATCACCCCATAAGGGAGTTGTCCGGCGGGCAGAAGGCGAAGGTGCTGCTTCTTAAGATGAGTCTGTCCGATGCGAATGTGCTTATACTGGATGAGCCCACGAGAAACTTTTCGCCTCTGTCGGGACCGGTCATAAGGAAGATGATAGCCTCTTTTCCCGGAGCAGTTATCAGTATCTCCCACGACCGCAAGTACATCGAGGAAGTCTGCACCAAAACCTACACGCTTACCGAAGACGGCCTGAAGTGATATGGAGGGCCGGTCGCCTATCCCCGGAGGTCCGGTATCTCAAGGCACACTTCGGAAATGCTTGTTGTCATCTGTGTTGTGTTTTTCTAAGGCTCAGTAAGATGAAAATACCTCATATCGACTTCGCTCAAAGAAATCGGTATTTTCATCTTCCTTCGCCTTGAAAAACATCGCCTCGATCAAGAACTACACATTTCCGAAGTGTACCTTGAGATACCGGACCTCCGGGGATGGGCTCGGAAGCATTCAGGGCTCGGAAGCATGAAACACTCCAAGGATGAGTTAAGAATTATGGAGCACTTTTTGAAAGCGAATCATGAAACACTTAGGGATGGGCTCGGAATCAAGAAGCAATCCGGGGGGAACGTGGGATTTTGAAATTATCAGGGATGTACTTGGACGTTTGAAACAATAGAGCGAGATGGGGATAGAATCTTAAAAAATGAAGGAATAAAGTATGAGAGAAAATATTAGAGTAGTACCTTTTGAGATGAAATATATTGAGGATTATCATAAGAATTTTAATGAGGAAATCACAAAGTATCAGTGGCCGGATCCCTTTGAGAAACTTGAGGATGCAAGAGCGCTGCTGCAGGAGTTTCTTGATGAGATGGAAAAGGGGGAGACTCTTATTTTTGCAGTGGTGGATGATGCTGACAGATTTATTGGAAGTACAGAGATTCATGGGCTGACCGACGATTGTAACGAGCTTGGAGTTTGGATTATTGAACCCCGGCAGGGAAAGGGCTATGCATATGAAGCGCTGAAGTACACTTTGGATCAGGCCTATGAAAAGTATGGAAAGACTGAGTTTTTCTACGAAGCAGATATTAGAAATGAAGGCAGTAATAAATTGCTGAAGAAATTCTCAGATAGTTATGAGATTACTGAACTTGAGACAGAGGAGCTTGTGACGGATTCTGGAAAAGAGCTGAAGCTTCGAGGAAATGTACTGAAGAGAAAATGAAATAGTTGAAAAAGAGGAGAGGAATGAATTGAGCAAATTTACATATATCAATTTAAGACAAAGACCTGAGATTAGTAAGGCAGCAGCTAACTGGTTTCATGAGAAGTGGGGAGTACCCACCGAGGCTTATCAGGAGTGCATTGATGCCTATCTGAATGGGACCACAGAATATGGCTGGTATCTGTGTCTTGATGGAGACAAGATTGTAAGCGGACTGGGGGTAATCGAGAACGATTTCCATGATAGAAAAGACCTTTCGCCTAATGTATGTGCGGTTTACACAGAGGAAGATTACCGCTGTCAGGGAATAAGTGGCTATCTCTTGAACATGGTAGTAGACGATATGAAGTCAAAGGGTATTACACCTATTTACCTTGTGACCGATCACACCGGATTCTACGAGAAATACGGCTGGGAGTTCTTCTGCATGGCTCAAGGCGACGGAGAGCCTGACCCCACAAGACTTTATATCCATAGATAATGCAATTAGGCGCCAGGATAATACAACATATTATGAATTTCACAGGCTTGCGAAACATATTGTTATTCATGTTTTTATTGGCTACAAACACTCATGGAGGTAAACTTCGCTGCTCATCCCCGGAGGCCCGGTGGCTCAAGGTACCCTTCGGAAATGTGCAGTTCTTGATTGAGGAAGATGTTTTTCAAGGTGAAGTAAGACGAAAATGCCGATTGTTCTGAGCGTAGTCGATATGAGGTATTTTCGGATTACTGAGCCTTAGAAAAACACGACACAGATGACAACAAGCATTTACGGAGGGTGCCTTGAGCCACCGGGCCTCCGGGGATGAGCTCGGGATATAGAAAAGGAGGAATGATCTTGAATTACTTTATAGAGGGATTACAGGGAAGTGGAAAGAGTACACTTGTTAGACGGTTGTCTGAGAAGTATGCGGATCATAAAGCAATCTGCGAGGGGGAGTATTCTCCGGTGGAGCTGGCTTGGTGCGCTTATGTGAGCAGGCAGCAGTACGATGAAATTTTGGATAAGTATAGTGAGATTCGAAGCGAGATAGAGGAGAAGAGCTTCGAAGAAGGCGACCACAGGGTTATCTGCTACACCAAGATAATCACTGATATTCCGGGATTTCACAAGGATCTTGAGCAGTATGAGATTTACAATGGACAAATTGATTTTGACAGCTTTAAGAAGATAGTGTTAGAGCGATTTCGCAGGTGGGATACAGATAACAACATTTTTGAGTGCTCTCTTTTCCAGAATATAGTTGAAGATATGATTTTGTTTAGGAACTTCAGTGATGAGCAGATTCTGGACTTTTACAAGGAAGTGAAAGAGGCGCTTGAGGGTAGGGACTATCAGATCATGTATCTGGAGACTTCGGATATCGCGGCGAACATCGATGTTATCAGAAAAGAGCGTTCCGATGATAAGGGAAATGAGATGTGGTACCCTTTAATGATCGGCTATTTTGACAATTCACCTTATGCTCTTGCGAGAAATAAGTCCGGGCACGAGGCAATGCTTGAGCATTTGGGGCACAGGCAGGAGCTGGAGCTTAGGATATGCCGGGAAATCTTTGATGGAAAGTTCACTTTATTGAAATCAAAGGACTATAGTTTGCTATAATATGATGTCAGGGCATCTTATTATGTAAATTGGGAGTGAAGTATGAAAGCATCAGCGTTTTGGCCGCTTATGCGGTTTGGGGTAAGAACTGTTTTATTTAAGAAGAAGGATCCCATCCTTGGGACCGTTATTATAACCGACAGGTGCAACCTTAAGTGCAAGCACTGCTCGGTGAACAATATCACTGCGGTGATGCATCCTTTTGAACAGATTAAAAAGGAGATGCAGCAGCTGTTTGACCTGGGAGTAAAGATACTCTTTTTCTGCGGTGGTGAGACTTTTATCTGGAGAGACGGCGACAGGACCATCAAGGATCTGGTCAGGGAAGCCAAGGCTATGGGCTTTCTGATCGTCAATGTGGTGACCAACGGAACCTTTCCGATTGACCTTCCGGAGGCGGACCTGATCCTTCTTAGCCTTGACGGAGACAGGGAGCGCCACAACGCGGTGAGGGGCGATACCTATGATACCATCATGGAGAATATCAGAAACGCAACCTCTGATAACATCTGTTTTTATATGGCTGTGAATCAGATCAACAAGGATGCGATCCGCGAGGTATGTCGCACCGCAAGGGATACTAAGAACGTCCGAGCAGTTTCCTTCAATTTCCACACACCTTATCCGGACACTCGCGACCTGGCGCTTTCCAAGGAAGATAAGAAAAAGTGCTGCGATGTGATAGCGGAGATGATGGATGAGGGGGTACCGGTCTTTAATCTTAAGAGCGCTTTTCCATATCTGATAAACAATAGTTTTCCCACGCCCTGTCATCAGTGCCTTGTAATCGAGAACGGCAAGATTTCCGTCTGCGGGCGCTGCATTGATGTACCGGGACTGTGCGAGGAGTGCGGCTACTTTTTTGTGGCGGAATACACGCTTTTGTTCAGCGGCAAGCTCAAGGTTATATTCGAGATGTTCCGAACATATTTAAAGTACGTATGATTACAAGAAGCAGGAGCACTCGCCATGAGCATTAAGACCGACCTGACAAGGATGTGGTTTACCAGAAGCCTGTCACCCTTTGTCTTTACAAATGAATATGATGAAAAGCTGGATTTCGAGGATTGCACACAGCTTGGGCTCTATGTCCATATCCCCTTTTGCAGGTACATATGTAACTTCTGCCCCTATTGCAAGGAAATCTATAGTGAGGAGAAGCTTGACCGCTACATCGATGCTCTCATCAAAGAGATTCATATGGTGGGGAGCACATTGAGGGGAAAAAAGACTGTGACGAGCCTTTACTTCGGAGGCGGAACCCCGGCCCTTGCGGCGAGCAGGATAGGCGAGATCATTGATGCGCTGAGTGACCACTTTGAAATCACCGAAGGCATCGGACTTGAGCTTCATCCTGATAACGTAACGTCTGATATATTAAGACAGCTCAAGGCAGCAGGCGTTACCAGAATCAGCATCGGTGTTCAGAGCTTCCTTGATAAGTATGTGGGAGTGCTTGGAAGAGCGGCCGTTGATGCGAAGGCCATGAATGCAGCGCTCGCGGAGGTTCCATTTGAGACCGTATCCATGGATCTGATTTTTGCCCTTCCCGGGCAGACCATAGACGATCTGAAAGCCGATATCGATAAGGCCTTCGAGACCGGGGCCAACCATGTGGCGGTGTACCCTTTTATCGATTTTACCTTCACTTCAAGTCCTGTTAAGGCCATGGCTAAGCGAAGGAAACGAGCGCTGATGGATGCCATGACGGAGTATTTTGAGGAAAAAGGCTACTACAGGAGCTCCATCTGGACTTTTTCCACCGGTGAGGAAGCCAAGTATTCATCAATGACAAGGGAGAACTTCCTGGGCTTTGGATGCTCTGCGACCACTTTGCTGCGGGACTGTTTCAAGGTGAATACTTTTTCGACCAAGGAGTACATCGCGCGCATAGATGGAGGTAAGCTCCCGACATCCCTTACAACCCGCTTCAGGAAAAGACAGAGAATGGTCTATTACCTGTTCTGGACAGCCTACAGCACCAGAGTGGGGCTGCGGGAATTTGAAGAGTTTTTTGGCGTTCCTTTGAAAAAGATGTATGGCCTTGAGATATTCCTGGCCAAGGTCTTAGGCTACATAACAGAAGAGAATGGAATCATTACCCTGACTAAGAAAGGGGCATTTTACTTCCATTACTATGAGAACTACTATACGCTATCTTACATTGATAAGATGTGGGGGCTTATGAGAAAAGAAGCATTCCCGGATGGGATGGAGTTATAGACGAAAAATATACCAAAGAGAACCGTCCCCATTGGTATAAATCCGACAGGACATACCGTGTCCGGTGGCTAAATATGGGCATTTCTCGCTTTGTGTCGTTGTATTTGGCGGAGGACTTTTTTACACTTGGTATATCCTAAGGAAGAGGAGGAGAACACATTTGGATCAGCAAAAGTCAGGCAGATTTTTGAGAGAACTAAGGCATGAGAAACAGATGACACAACAGCAGCTGGCACAGGTTTTTAACGTGAGCACCAGATCCATTTCAAGGTGGGAGACCGGGAGCAATCTTCCGGATATATCGCTGCTGGTGGAGATCGCAGATTTCTACGGAGTTGATGTCAGAGAGATTATTGAAGGGGAGAGAAAAAGCGAGATGATGGATAAGGAAGTAAGGGAAGTGGCCACCAAGATGGCGGATTATGCCAATGAGGAAAAGAGTAAGCTCCTTCGCAGGATGCAGATCATAAGCTTCATAGGAGTTCTGGTTCTGCTACTGTCGATAGGATTACAGACGATTGGGATCGCTTCAAACAAGATAAACAAAGGAGTCCTGTTCGTTACATTTATAGCGCTGGTTATAATGTCAGTTGTTACCTTATATGTGACAGGGCTTTTGGAGAAGATTGTGAAGAACAAGAAGCTTGTACGCAGTATTAAGCTCGCGACTATTATAGGCCTGGCCGTAGCATTCTGGCGTGTTATCGTAATGACTGTTATTGTTGGAATCCTCATGGTTATGGTGGGGCTGTCGCCAATTGAAGAGTACGACGATGTTTCCCATTACAACGAATATATGAACTTCTCCAACGGAGCATATCAGGAAGGCGTGGATACTCAGTGGACCAAGTGGGGCATGGATGAGACCATATGGCCTGAGAAGATCACTGACTCCATGAAGGTGGAGGATTTCAAGATGGTCTACTACAACCCCTGGGATGCCCAGTATTTAGGATATCTTGTGGTTGACTATAGCCCTGCAGAGTACGACGCAGAGGTAAAAAGGCTGAAAGCCTATGAATCCACCGAATACACCGGCTACTACGACGTGGAAGAGGAAAAGACCTATCAGCTGCTCGCAGTAAATGCGGATTCCTACAACGGCTTTGTCTATGCGCTGACAGACGGCGAGGGCCGGATTATCTACGCTGAGCAGATCTTCTGCAATTACTTTATGGATCTTGACTATGAACAATATATGCCAAAGGAATACTTCCTTGATGGCTTCAACGCAACTACAGACAGCAAGTACTACAAAGATGTACATGGAGACAACTAACTAATGAAGGACTATAAGACATACCTGTTTGACCTTGACGGGACACTTACGGATTCCGGTCCGGGAATCATGAACTCTTTTGAATATGCAACGGCAAAGATGGGAAAGCCCGTGACGGACAGAGCGCAGCTTCGTAGATTCGTCGGCCCGCCCCTTTCCGATTCTTTTGGAAAAGCGCTTGGGTACTCCGAGGAGGATACTCAGAAGGCCATAACTTTATACAGAGAATATTATTTTAACCATGGCGGAGCCCTGGAGAATGAGGTATATCCCGGAATCACAGAGCTTCTTGATAATCTCAAGAAGTCTGGGAAAAAGCTTGCCATCGCCACTTCCAAAGGAGCTCCGGGAACCAAGCTGGTTCTCGAGCACTTTGGCCTTAACAAGTACTTCGATGTGGTGGCAACTGCCAACGACACAGATGTACTGACCAAGACAGATGTTATAAGACTTGCGCTGACAGAGTGTGGAATTACGGACAAGAGCAGCGTTGTTATGGTTGGAGACAGACATTATGATATTGCTTCTGCAGGGGAGCTTGGCATTGATTCTGTCGGAGTCCTCTGGGGCTACGGCGACACGAAAGAGCTGGAGAGCGCAGGAGCTACATATGTGGTGGATAAGCCTGAGGAGATACTCACACCGGTAGCTCAGCCTGTAACCAAGAATAACATCTGTAGTGATAACGTGGCGGAACATCAGATTGTCCTTGCAACTAAAGAGGACAGAGCTGAGATCCTTGCCCTGTACGACATGCAGAAGGGCCGCGAGTTCTGCCCCTGGGATGAGGACTATCCTTCTGATCAGACCATAGATTTTGACCTGTCCAGAGATGCCCTGTATGTTCTTAAAATTGATGGCAGGATCCACGCCGCCATCTCACTGGAGGAGGATCCGGACGTGGACGCCCTTGAATGCTGGAACCCGAATCTTAATCCCTCAAGCGAGCTTGCCAGACTGGCAGTGCTTCCGGATGAGCAGAGTAGGGGCCTTGGCCGGATAATGCTGGGGTTCGGAATGAAAGAGCTGAAAAGACGCGGCTACAAGGGAATTCATTTCTTAGTTAATAAGCACAATGTCAAGGCAATCCGCTGTTATGCCACCTTTGGATTCAACGTGGTTGGGGAGTGCTTTATGTACGACCAGGATTTCCTGTGCTATGAGAAGGAACTGTAAGTCAGTGGGGGAGTTTTTTATACCAGTGGGGACGGTTCTCTTTGGTATATTTTGTGCATGTGAAGATATGTACAAAATATACCAAAGAGAACCGTCCCCACTGGTATAAAAACTCCCCCACTTGTCATCTGAAAAAAACTTTAAAAAGTTTCAACACTTTTCCCCCTTCAAACGTTATATATACAGAAAGCGCTTTTGAACAGTAACAAATGATTATGGATAGTTGTAGATCGTTGGAGGATAATTATGGTTAATTTGTATCTGGTTCAGCTGGCGCTTAAGGAAAAAAAGCATTTTCACTCGTGGTATCTAATAGAAAAGTTGTACAATTGTGAGAGAACAACGTTGACATCTGCCAGCCGGTAAAGTTCACAATTTGTTGATGGGGACTGACCACTAAGGGGAGCCGAAATATGGAGCAGGAAATTACCGACTTGTATAAACAACTAAATACCGAACTGCTCAGGTGGTGCTGCATCATGACTCAGGACGAGGACATGGCCAGGGAGCTGGTTCAGGAGGGGTTCCTAAGGGCCATCGATCACTACGACGAGATTGAGGGCCTGACATTTCAGCAGAAAAGAGCCTGGCTCTATCGCACCATCAAGAATGTTTTTATCGACACCGTGAGGAAAAGAAAAAACGAGTGCCTTCAGGGAGAGCTGACAGGCTCAGAGGAGCTGCCTATGCAGCAGAGCTTCTATGACAAGTACTCGGAAAAAGAGATCCTTGAGGTGCTTAAGACCATGGATGTTCTGGAGGCCAAGCTACTGATCCTTCGGCATGTGGAGGGCTTTTCCTCCAAACAGATAGGAGAAATGCTGGGACTTCCCCCGGGGACAGTCAGAAGCAAGCTCCATGAGGCAAGAGAACATCTAAAGAAAAAGATAATTTAAGAGCATAAATACATACGTTTGAAAGGGGAAAAACATGAAACTCAGAATCAACTGCGAAACCTGTGACGCAAGAAGAATTAACGAAGACAACTACAAGGAGTTTTCCAGTATCAGAATTTATACAGAGAACCTTATCGTTGATGACAGAAGTAAAGAAATCCTCAACAGACTTCCCTTTAACATCAAGGCAGAGGAGGTTAGGAGCAAGGACATCGGCGAAGCTCCCGGCAACATGACCCAGACCATCAACGGTGTATATGAGATTTCGCCCAATTCAACCGTGGCAGAGGGTACCGCTATCTCCGTCAACGGAATGCTGAAGATAGCCCCCGGTTCCCAGGAGGTTCTGAAAAAATACTGCCGCATCACAGTAAACGGAATCATCCTTTGCCCCAAGAGCATTGCCGCAATGCTGCCATTCCCGGGACTTTCCATAAACGGCATGACCAAGGCATATCCAGATGACTACGTGCTCATGGACAATCGCTACAAGCTGGATAAGTATTTCCCTGTGAGAGCGCCAAGGGATACTGGCTATTTCGCAGCTACTTTTATCTACGACAATGATCCCGAGACCGATTTTGCCAAACTCTCTGAGAAGAACGTGAAGTTTTCAACGGACAAGATCTATATCAGACAGAGTCACTTGGAGACGGCGCTTCCTCTTTTTAACATAGAGGCGGAGATCGTGGAGATACCCGATAACTGCAGGGTTGTCGTTTCTGATGAGAACGAGATCGACGAGCAGTTCGTCAATACCTACGGAACCAACCTGTATATCATCGGAGATGCTCACATTTCCTCAGCTAATATGAGCGCTCTTAACAGGCTTGAATCCCTTGTTGTGGAGGGCGAGCTGGTCACCAATCAGGAGTGTGTTCCAAGACTTAACGAGATCAAGGCTTCCTACAAAAAAATCGTTGTCGCCAAAGGCATCGTAATAGAAGATATGCCGATTGCCAACCTTGACAGAGTAACCATTGAAGCGGCAGCAGATGGTATACTGATAAGAGACTGTGCTCTTCTTAAGATTGCAAAAGATATCCCTGCTGAGCTTATCAGAGAAAGGCTCAAGATCAGGGACTGCGCCAAGGTTACCTGCAGCGATGAACAGAAAGGGGCTGTAAGCTCTGTTTCCTCAGACGTTGCATTCATTGGATCGGACACTGTGAAGTCGCTGATCACAAGTATCTTTGGAGGCGGAAATACCGTGGAAGTGAATGAAACACACACTGAGCCCTCAGCCTTTGAGGATGATACGAAATATATTAATGCGGAATACTACGAGCTTTGATAGACCTGACAAGGGGACGGCTTGTGATAAAAAGGAACAGATAAAAATGTCTAAAAACATTAAAGCAGTAATTTTCGACTTAGACGGTACCCTGACCGATACCGAGAAATTCTATCAGATAGCCTGGCCTAAGGCTCTGGCTCACTTTGGATATGAGTGCGAGCCCTGGATGCCTCTGGAGATGCGTTCACTGGGAAGGCCTTTTGCACCGGTTAAGTTCAAGGAGTGGTTCGGAGAGGATTTCGACTATCATACAGTAAGAGAATACAGAAGAGGCCTTGTGGCAGATATTATTAAAGAGCAGGGGATTCCCCTTAAGCCCGGTGCTGTGGAGATCCTGACATGGCTGCGCGAGCGCGGCATTCTTACCTGTATCGCAACCGCCAATGAATATGAGAGAACTAAGGGCTATCTTATTAAGCTCGGACTCTTTGACCATTTTGACAGAATAATTTGTGCAGATATGGTAAAGCAGGGTAAGCCCGCGCCCGATATCTATGCCTATGCCTGTAAGGAGCTTGGACTTTCTCCGGAAGAGACCTTCGCTGTTGAGGATTCGCCAAACGGTGTTACCAGTGCATATGAGGCCGGTTGTAATGTCATCATGGTGCCGGATCTGACACAGCCGGACGAGGAACTGAGTAAAAAGTTGTATGCCTGTGTTCCGTCGCTACTTGATATTAAGGGACTTTTGACACCTACATCATAAAAATACGATGCCATAATTTGCTTTTATACATGTTTATCTCATCCCGCAAATACTATATACTTTCTGATATAAGAGCTTATTAAACAAATTTTTTTACATAAAAGCGGAGAGAGAAAATGAAAAAGAAGTTGTGGTTCCTTAATTTCATACCTGTAATATTGTATATGTCTACATTTGTGATTGACAGCTATATTCAACGCAGAGGATTAACTCTGGGAGACTTCGGTACTGCCTTACTTCTTGGCCTTATGAGTTCCGCCCTTGGAGTTGGCTACAGCACAATGGCTTTTGTAGGCTTTCTTTTTGCAAATGGCAAAGAAAGGCCTCTGGATACAGGCCTTATGATCGCGGTACTTACAGGAACTGTAATAAGCTTCTGCACAGGATTCGCCGGAAGATATATAATGTCGATTGAAGGCGCAGTTCCGGATGTGGGACTTAAGATGAATACCTGCTTTGGAATATGTTACTCGATATTAGCCGTGATAATCACGATACATAATTCCCCCAAATATAACAATAAGGTGGAGGGAATATGAAAAAAAGAAATACGCTGTTATTAGTGCTTATTATTACGCTGAGAATAATTGCATCATTAATTATTTTTATAGCGATAATATTTTCTATGTTTAAGCCTACTCTTGAGGGAAGTAGTCCGGAGATTGTAACAGCAGGTTCATCCGGTAAAACTTCAGGCAATGAGATTTGCGTAGAAAGGGATGGTGTTAAGTACTACTACTATAAGAGCCTCTTCTCCAAGATTAAGTTTGACAGGTTCGAACTCAGCGTCCAGGCAGAACCTCCTACCGACGGATATCGTTTTGAGAATGATAAGGTAGATATTACTGTAACGAAAGAGGGAAAAAATAGGTTTGAGGTGCGCGTTACAGATGTACTTATTTATAACAATAATCAGGGCAAAGAAATTCATAGTAAAGAGTATATAGGGTTTATCTGTCCCGATAATTTCAGCGATTCACTAATAAAAAATAAGAAATTTGATTCTGCCAAGTATGGAAAGTACTATCATGAAATAACTACGTATTATTATTCTCAGGAGCAGTTTCGTAATACCTACGAGACGGCACTGGATATAGAGGATGAACTAAACGGATAATAAGCTTATAGAGGGCGAGAAAAGGATAAGGGATATAGCAGCAAAAAGCAGTACAATGAATTGCGCCGGACGCATGAAAAAGACTATGCCTTCTATAGTATATAGAAAAGACATAGTCTTAATTTATTTATGCGCAATTGATTTCATTCCCGTAGGGAAATTCAGATCTTCTTTTCTGCTTCCATAGAAGCTCTCAACTCTCCTGAATTGTATCTCTCGATAATATTATTTATTCTCTCTACCGGATTCAGCAGATCACTGATGGAAGCATCATGGTTTAGTGTATCAATAAGGTAAGCAATATACTTACTCATATCGCAGCTGATGTACCATTCACGGGAGAGAAGCTCCGGAGTCTGGTAGATCAGGTTGGTTGTAAGGATTCTGTCGATAATGCCTTCTTCGTAGGCCTTGTCGAACTGTTCAAGTCCGCTTGTGAAAAGACCGAAGGTTGAGAAGGCGTAGATTCTTGCAGCCTTTCTCTCCTTGAGGGCTCTTGCTACATCCAGCATGCTCTCGCCGGAGGAGATCATATCATCAACGATGATAACTGACTTGCCCTCAACGCTGGTTCCGAGGAACTCATGGGATACGATAGGGTTCCTGCCGTCGATAACCTGTGTGTAGTCACGTCTCTTATAGAACATTCCAACATCAAGGCCAAGAACGCTGGCAAGATAGATTGCACGACCCATTCCGCCCTCATCGGGAGAAATAACCATCATGTGGTCTGAGTCGATCTTAAGGTCCCAAACATTGCGAAGGAGAGCCTTAATAAACTGATATGTAGTACGAACGGTCTCAAAACCGTTTAAAGGAATAGCATTCTGAACTCTGGGATCGTGAGCGTCAAAGGTAATGATATTGTCAACACCCATGCTCACCAGCTCCTGAAGAGCGATAGCACAGTCAAGAGATTCTCTTGAACTTCTCTTATGCTGTCTTGACTCGTAGAGGAAAGGCATGATAACTGTGATTCTTCTTGCCTTGCCGCCTACAGCAGCGATGATTCTTTTAAGATCCTGATAGTGATCATCAGGGGACATGTGGTTTTCCTGACCAAACAGAGAATAGGTCTGAGAGTAGTTACAAACATCTACAAGAAGGTATAGATCATCTCCGCGGACCGAAGCCTTGATAACACCCTTGGCCTCACCGGTACCAAATCTTGGAACCTCCGCATCAAGAATATAGGAAGGACGTTCATAGCCGGTAAAAGCCAGGCTTCCTTTATGTTCATTCTCTCGTTCTGCTCTCCACTTAACGAGATAGTAATCAACCTTATCTGCAAGTGACCTTACACCTTTAAGTGGTATGATACCCAGGGAACCTACAGGAATGGTCTCCAGATTACGTTTCTCTTCTCTTCTTGGCATTACTGCACAACCTCACTTTCTTTTTGAGCAAGTTTTTTAATACTTCTGATGTCCTGACCTGATAGCTTAAGAAGTCGGTAGTTACTGGTGATCCTTGAGAAAATACGGTCAGAATAGGTGGCCTGTAATTGCTCAAGAGAAAGGTTGGTGGTGATGATGGTGCTCTTTTTGCGGATATCTCGCTCATTGATGCAGGAGAATAGCTCCGAGGCAACAAAAGAGTTGATGAGCTCCGTTCCAAGATCGTCGATCACCAGAAGGTCACACCCGTAAATATCATCGTAGGTGCTCTGTCTGTCGACCTTTTTCTGAGGATTAAAGGCGTTGTCCGCCAGTAACTGGAACAAACCCGAAGAGCTGAAATATATCACTGAGTTTCCCTTTTTGAGGAGCTCGTTGGCGATACAAACAGACAGGAAGGATTTGCCAGTACCCACTGTACCATAAATGAATAAATTTTGGTAGTGTTCCTTAAAACTATTTATAAAATCTTCAGCAGCCTTCTTTGCTCCGTGAAAGCGCTTAAGATCTTCTCCCTGATAGTATTTATCTGTTAAAATCTTGAAATTGGCCTTCTTGGCGAGGGCCTTCAGATTGGACTTGTCATACAGTACGTCAATGATCTTCTGCTTGAAACAGTGACACTTCTCATTGCCGATATAACCTGTGTCCTTGCAGTCGGGGCAGGTGTAGCCCATATCCAGAAAGTCGGAAGAAAACTGAGCTTCCGTCAAAAGAATCTGTTTCTGTTTAGCCAGCTCTGCGAGCTGGTTCTTAAGTATATTTCTGTCCAGCTTCTCGCCGGAGAGAAGTCTTTTACCAAAGCGTACGCTGGCACTGGCGGATTCATCCTCCAGCTCCTTGTAGCCCGGGACATTTTCATAAACATAGCGCTGACGTTCCTCCAGTTCAAGTCTGTGAAGGGAGCGTCTCTCCTCATATTCATGCATGATCGCGTCGTATTGAGCATTGGTCAGTGCCATGTTATTCTCCTCCGCATTGATTTTCTTGCAAAACTAGAGCCCTGTACGTGTATCAGGGAAGGCGTAATTGCCACCGCTAAGCCAAAGTACAGGGCCAGGCTTTTGTAATTCTTCGGACCAATTCCCCAATTGACCGAAGCGTTCGATCGCCACCTGCCGCGTATGGCAGCAGACAGCCAATGAATTAGTTGTCCAGAAGCCTTTTTTCCAATTCAGCAAAATCATAGGTGTTCTGCTGGAACTGATTAAAACGGTTCTGGTTAGCGCCAAGGCGAATAGATGATTCGCCGTAACGTTCTTTATTATCGATGGAATTGGAAGCCTTGGATCTCTTTTGTTTGAGATCTGCGGTAAAACTTGCATCCAGTCTGGCAATGTCCTCCCTGGTTATAACTTTACTCTCATGCCAGCTCTTCAGAATACCGTCGCAGTAGCGAAGACGGTTCTTCTGTGTGGCCAAAACAGTACGGTCGCAGGCTTCCAAGATAATCTCCATCGTAAATCCCAACTCCCCACGCCACTTGTTGATGTAGGACACTTCCTTATCTGTAGGATTGTTCTCCATACCAAGTGCCTTCATGATAGTGAGAATGTCACTGTCATGTCTGTAGTTCTCCGCACGGGCCTGTTTTGGTGTTGTGATGCCTTCCTGACTCCAGTTAATGGCAACTTTCTCCATGTAACGGAAGTCAGTTTTATGATTATCGACGCAGTATTGCATCAGATAGTCCAAAAGTTCGTCTGAGAATTTAAGCTCATCGTGAATATAATATATAGTTGAAATCTCTGTGGGATTCAAAGTTCTTCCAAAATACTGTTCCGCAATGAAAAGAAGTCCCTGGCCGTCAGACTGTTTAAAGGATCTGAGCATGGCCACAGAATAGTTGGGCTTCTCGGGAACGGCCTGTGTAACAGGAGGAAGAGCCCTGAGTACTGTGTTCTCCTTCTTTCTTACGGTGTTTTTCTGGGAAGTGATATCTTCCATATGAATTCCGGTAAGATTCTGTGATGCATCGTACTCGAGACTTATAAGTCCCTTTTTCTCCCAATATTTTAAAGAACGGATAACATCCTTTTCCGTATGGTTGAATTTATCGGCCAGAGCACTAACGCTGGTGGATAAATTCGCACTCATCATCCGCAGCAGATAGAGGTAGATCTTAATCTGCGCGTCGTTTGCGTCCTGCATGTATTCGTCGATAAAGATATTTGATACATTTGTTGAATCCTCCCCTAAAGAATGACTGATTGAAACTCGCCCCATCATAAACTTAATCACCTACTTCGCACATTTATCCAAAACCATAAGCCTATTTATTAAGAATCTAAAATTTTTCTTATGTTTTTCGGAACAATTCAGATTATAGCATGGTGATTTTTTATATGATATGGACAAATGTAACGAAGATATTTCAGGTGGGGCCTGAGTTTCCTTATACACATTCTTTTGTGGACAATGTGGATAACGTGGATTATTTTTTCCTGAGAAATTAAAAACAGCCATCGTTAGCGGGAATTTTTACGAAAACGTTTACCCACAATTGATGGCTGTTATCCACATTGAATGATTTACATAAATTGTTTTTTAAAAGTGGAAAAGTGGAAAAGTATTACCTGCGGGGGAGCCTATCCCCGATTTTAACCACATCTGCGGCTCCCGGTGTTATCAACAAATTACCCTTAGTGCAATTTAGCGAAAGGAACTTTTTTGTTCAACTAAAGTTTTCTCTGAACCATGCATCCGCAGGTCCTGCAGTCAGAAGTATGATAAGGTAGCCTTCGCTGTGATCTGATTTTATTTTGCCTGCAAGGTCATCACCAAGCTCTGCCACAAAGGCCTTATCTTTTGTATTTAAATCAGCTATGAATTCCTTGGGTGTGATCACGGGAAGGGATTCATCCTCTCTTGTAAGGAAGGTGGGAAGCCAGTAAACCTTGTCTGCTTTGTCAAAGGCATCCTTGTACAGGGCTCTGACCTCGTGCTGACGGGTGTTCTGATGGGGCTGGTAAACTACAACAACACCTTTTTTGCTGAGCTTTCCTGCCTCTTCCGAAGCTATATCAATAGTGGCCTTTACCTCCTCCGGATGATGGGCATAATCTGAGTAAAAGCCCTCGCTTACCCGCTCAAATCTGCGTCTTACTCCGGGGAATTCATTCAAAACTTCAATTAGCTTCTCGTCTGAAACCTCCCGGCCGCAGTAACGAAGCATTTCCTTCAGGGCGAAAAATGCACTGGTGGCATCCTCTCTTCTGGGACTTCCCGAAAGAGTGATTCGCTTGTCGATTTCAGGGATGATCCGGGGCTCTTTTCCTCCTGCTGTAAGGACGTCTATGCCATGGAGAGATGCCTCTTTTGTAGCAAAGATCACGTTCTGAGACTGCTCCTCAAACTGTATGAAGGCCTCTTCGTAATCTTTTCTTGTCTTGTAAATATCAGGATGATCGTAGGACACATAGGTTATAAGGCTGACCCATGGATGGAAATGAAGGAAATTCCTGTCGTACTCATCCGCTTCATATATAAAGAACTTATCTCCCTCTTTGTAAGACCCCGATGGGGCAAAAGAAAGAATGGTTCCCACCAGATATGAAGAGGGCAGGAGTCTGTTACCATTCTCATCCCTGAGCTTATCAATAGCCCAGACCAGCATTGAGGTAGTGGTAGTTTTGCCATGGGTTCCTGCTACAGCCACCATTTTAAGGTCAAGCTCTTTTACCAGCTTCGCGATGAGCTCATCACGCTTGGAGACCTTGATCCCACGCTCTTTTGCCATCAAAAGTTCAGGATGATCCTGGGGAAGTGCTGAGGTGTAAATGAACCAGTCAATTCCCACGGTATCTATTTTTTCGGAAAAATATGTTCCGTCCTGAGGGCCCACCTGATACTCGATACCGGCATTTTCAAGCTCTTTTGCTATTGCGCCAAGGCTTCTGTCGGAGCCATACACGTTAATTCCGGCCTTTCTTGCCATTAAAGCCAGGGGTCCCATGCCGGTTCCGGATATTCCTGATATATATATATTCATAATAGTTTTCTCGATTCTTCTTATTAATATTTTGATATGGGTGTCAAAAGTACCTTTTGACACCTACATCATTATATTACTTATTATATATATGTCAAAAATATGGTGACTTATGCCGATATAAGAAATGGAACTATGTACTTTTTTATGTGAGGGAAAAAGATGGTCGTACAGCACAGTCTACTCGCCATGAATGCGAACAGAATGCTGAATATTAATGTACGTGACCAGAAACGGGCATCTGAAAAATTATCTTCGGGATACAGGATAAACAGAGCAGCGGACGACGCAGCGGGTCTTGCCATATCAGAGAAGATGAGAAGGCAGGTGCGCGGGCTTACTCAGGCTACGGATAATGCCCAGGACGGAATTTCCCTGCTGCAGTCCGCAGAAGGCGCCATGAATGAGATCCATGAGATGCTCCAGAGAATGAACGAGCTCTGTGTTAAGGCTGCCAACGACACCCTTACATATGAAGACAGATCCTATATTCAGGAGGAGATCAACGAGCTTCAGGTTGAGATCGACAGAACCGGATCCACTACATCTTTTAATGAACTACATGTATTAGACGGCATACCCCAGAACTGGGTTACTCCCAATATGCCTGATATCCCCTGGTCCGGAATAGGAGGTGGGAGCCTTACCGCAGCCACAAGTGATGAAGACCTGGCCTGTTATTCAATAACGCCTCTCCGGCGTGGAGACATAATATCCCGAGAGGAGGGCGGACAGACCGTTTACTACGCTGTGGACGGAGCAGCCATTACTCAGCCTGAGGACGGAGAAGAACAGATAGAATATGGAACCATCGATCATCCCTATCCGATATCCAAGTCAAGTGTCTACAGGGATATAGCCAACGCACTGATGAGAGCTAACGTGGAGCAGACCGGTGCGGTAAGTGTTCAATATAAAAGTAGCGGAGATGAAGAAGGAAACTTCTATATGCAGTTTGCAGGCCCTCTGGAGCTGATGCTTCAGGTTGGTTCAGAGCCTGAAAACGAGCTGATGCTCAGTATCAATCCCATTAACTGCAGTACCCTGGAACTGTGGGATGTGAATGTGGAGGGCAGATCGGCAGAGGGAGCCCTGCGGGGTATTGAATGTGTAAAAAATGCTATTGAGATCAATTCAAGAGAACGTTCCAACTTGGGCGCTTATCAGAATAGATTAGAGCATACCGTAAGGAATTTGGAGAATGTAATAGAGAATACACAGGACGCAGAGAGCACTATTCGTGACACGGATATGGCAAAACAGATGGTGGAATATTCTAATAGGAATATACTTATGCAGGCCGGCCAGATGATGCTTGCCCAGGCAAACCAGACCAACCAGGGCGTGCTATCGCTGCTGCAGTAATGATTTTTGCGGGGGAATTTTGAGATTGAGATTTTCGGTTGGGGTGTGGTATCATAATTTTGCATGACGGGGTCCTCTTAGATAAGGAGGAAAAAATGTTTTTAACAAAAGAAGATTTAAATGCAATAGAAGGACTGTTTTCTAAGCGGTTCGATACTATTGACGAGAGACTTGATGCTATTGATGAGAAATTCGAAGGCATTGATGAGAAATTCGAAGGCATTGATGAGAGATTCGAAGGCATTGATGAGAGATTCGAAGGCATTGGCAAGAGATTTGAAAGCATTGATAAGAGACTTGATAACCTCGAACAGGATTTGAAGGTTGTCAAGGTTGATATGCTGGAGAACAATGTGATTCCAAGACTGGATAACCTTGAACAGGATGTACGGGTGATCAAGGTTGGCCAGATGGAAAACAACGTAATTCCAAGACTCAGTACCATCGAGCAGTGCTATCTGGATACTTCCAGGAGGTACACAGAGAGCGCAGACAGATTTGATTCTGCCATAACCGATATAGAGGTTATGAAGCTGGCAATTCAGAAGAATTCCAGTGATATCAGAGAGCTTCAGAGAAAACAGGCATAAGGAAAGTCTATATAGGGCGTAGCTACGGAAACCGCGTAGCTACGCCCTTTCTGCGGCCTTCCGGGGGATGGCGTCTTAATAAAATTTCATTTTTAAGCAATATGTGTGAAATAAAGCAATTAAAAATGACCGAATATCCATTCTTTTTATTACTAGTTTATTTTTAGTTTATAAATGGGTGCTACAATGCGTTTACAACAAGCAAGGAACGTTCATGTAATTAAAAAAGTTTTACTTACAGCTAAAGTTTCTCACAGAAGATGCCGATATATATTCTGAACAACTATACGTATTACTTCATTGACTTATTTGTGAAGACAGGTTACGGAGGTACATCATGAGTTCAGAAAATATTAAGACGGAATCAATGGAGAAAGGAGATGGTAGGAAAAAACTTTTAGTAGCAGCTGTTGTTATTGTTTTGGTAGCTTTGATATGTGCAGTTTCAGTTTTGGCGTATATGGTGCTCCGTGGTACCAAGCAGGCTGAAGTTGCTGCGGATAAGGTGCAAAATAAAGCAGTTGTTTCTGCGGAAGACGCAGAAGAAGTAATGGAAAATATGCTAAAAGCACCTGATACCTATATACCCCAGACTTTTACTGCTACACAGAATGCTGTTTGGACATTTCCAAGCGGCAGTGATGCAACAAACGATGCATACGTAGCTAATGATTCAACCAACGAAACGGCCATTTACTTTGATCTCATAGTTGACGAGACCGGAGAGGTTATATATTCATCACCTATTCTTGAGCTCGGAGCAGAGCTTGATACTTTTAAACTGGATAAGCCATTGGATGCTGGAACCTATGACTGCACTGTTGAGTATCACTTGGTGGATGATGAAAGAAACACTCTTACGACAAGCGACTTTGGTGTCACTGTAAAGGTTTTGGAGTAGTAAATGTAACGGGGTAAAAATGGAAGTTTGCCCATATTGAAAATCAAGGAGGAAATTTATTATGTACAATTTCAAAAGAGTAGTAGCACTTGGTGTAGTTTCAACAATGATTCTTGGAAGCTCATTAACAGCATTTGCAAGTGAAGCAACTGATCAGAGCATTACTACAGCAACTAGTTTCATTGAAGGTACCGGAAGTAATGAGGCTGGTGCAGCACTTGCTGCAGACAGGCATGCATTTGTTGTTAGTGTTCCTACATCCGCAGCTATAAAGGATAGACTTGCCTATACTATCGATCTGGATGGCTGGATCAAGGAAACAAAGGGCGCAAGATATGGTCTTAATACAACATCGATTGATGATTCCAAGGGATTAATGTTTGTTAACTATAACAATGGTAAAGCAAGCGGAATGTCAAATGTAAGCTCACCAATTACTATTACTAACAAAGGTACTGATCCTGTTACTGTTACTGTCACTGCAAAGTGGGCAGGAATTGATGCAACTAATCCTCTTCCTGCAGGTGCCACAAAAGAAGATTTTTCTGGTACCGGAGATGCTGCTAAGTCTATCTACATGGGAATGTACACCAATAAGACAGGTAATCTTACAGTAATGCCTGACGATGACGTGGAAACACCTGTGTCAGTAGGTGTTACATCATCAAAAGACCAGTATGTTACTGCTTGGGATGACACAAACAAGAAGTACACATACGCTCTTAAAGATAATGTTGCAGCATCAGCTCTTTCAAGCGTCAATGTTTACTTTACAGGCGCTGCCAATCCTAACGTTGCATTAACATACGAGGACAATAGCGGTGCTAACCCCGTAAAAAAGGCTAAAGTTGCTCCTGCACTTTCAGTTAAGTTTGTAGCAGCAGAGACACAAAACAGAAAAAATGGCGTTGTAACATTTAAGAGCAATGCATATACAATCGGAGCAACTGCAGAAGGCGGACTTGCTGCTGGTGATCTGACAGCTCTTAAGATTGATGGCAAAGATGTATTTGGAACAACCGCACCTCAGTTAAAGCCTACAGTATCAAGCAGCGGTACATTTACATTAACTGCTGAGCAGATTTATAAGGCATACGGATACACAGCTAAGCCTACAGATGGATGGGTACCTCATGTAATCGAGTTCACAAATGCAGACGGAACATTTACAGTAGAGCCTAACAAGAGTAAGTAATTAACTACTAATTTACTACACAAAAGTTCAGCCCGCCGTGCCGGATTCCCGGTACGGCGGTTTTTTCGTGGAAAGATATCAACTTATCTGTGTTTTACGCCTGTTGGAACAATAAATCAAATATCATATCCCGCCACCTCGTACTTAATCGTTTACGTTGAAAAATCAAAAAATCTTATTAATTTAAGTATTCAATAATGTTTTTTTAGTACATTCTTTATGATATACTTTTATATAGGAAAAAAGCGGTTTCCTGGTGATTCAAAAAATGTCGTATTTTCTGCGGTTTCAAGCGACAAATTTGCAACGAGGTGGAACATGATAAAGAAAGAAATGATCGCCATGCTCTTGGCAGGGGGCCAGGGCAGCAGACTGGGCGTACTAACGGCCAAGATGGCCAAGCCGGCAGTCTCTTTTGGGGGGAAATATCGAATAATTGATTTCCCGCTTAGCAATTGTATCAATTCAGGAGTGGACACTGTAGGAGTCTTAACACAGTATCGTCCTCTCAGACTTAATTCTCACATTGGAATAGGTATCCCGTGGGATCTCGACCGTAACTTCGGAGGAGTAACAGTTCTTCCGCCTTACGAGAAGAGCGCCAACAGTGAATGGTATACCGGTACAGCCAATGCTATTTACCAGAATCTTGAATATATGGAGAATTATAATCCTGACTATGTGCTCATCTTATCCGGTGACCACATTTACAAGATGGATTATGAGACCATGCTGGACTTCCACAAGTCAAGCGGCGCTGATGCTACCATCGCTGTTATGCCTGTTCCCATGGAGGAGGCAAGCAGATTCGGTATCATGATCACGGATGAGAACAAGCGCATCATCGACTTTGAGGAGAAGCCCGAGCATCCTCGCTCTAACCTTGCATCTATGGGTATTTATATCTTTAGCTGGAAGGCACTTAAGGAGGCTCTTATCAAGAACAAGGACCAGGCAGGTCTGGATTTTGGTAAGCATATCATTCCTTACTGCAAGGAACAGGGTCAGTCTCTTTATGCATATGAATTCGATGGTTACTGGAAGGATGTCGGAACTCTTACTTCCTATTGGGAAGCAAATATGGAGCTTATCGATATCGTTCCTGAGTTCAACCTTTATGAGGAATATTGGAAGATCTACACCGCCAGCGATGTTCAGCCGCCTCAGTACATGGGTCCGGACAGCGCCATTGAGCGCAGCATCGTAGGTGAGGGCTGTGAGATTTACGGTAAGGTATACAACTCCGTAATCGGCCCCGGTGTTAAGATCGGCAAGGATACAGTTATATCCCATTCCATCATCATGAACGAGACAGAGATAGGAGAGGGATGCTCCATTGAGAAGGGCATCATAGCCGAGAAGGTCAAGATCGGAAATGGTGTTACCTTAGGCGCTTTTGAAGAGAAGCCCAACGAGACCAAGCCCGGTATCTACTGTGAAGGTCTCTGCACTATCGGTGAGAAATCTGTTATTCCAAACGATGTGAAGATCGGCAAGAATACAATGGTTTCCGGAATAACTACCCTGGAGGATTATCCTAACGGAGTTCTCGACAGCGGCAGAACATTAGATAAGGCAGGTGATTGACATGAGGGCGATTGGCATTATTTTAGCAGGTGGCAGCAGTAGCAGAATGCAGGAGTTGTCCAAGAGAAGAGCCGTTTGTGCTATGCCTGTGGCAGGTTTTTACAGAAGTATCGACTTTGCCCTCAGCAACATGACCAACTCACATATCCAGACAGTTGCCGTATTTACACAGTACAATGCAGGAAGTCTTAACACACATCTTTCATCATCCAAGTGGTGGGACTTCGGACGTAAGCAGGGTGGACTTTATGTTTTCACTCCCGCAGTTAAGGCATCAGGTAATCTTTGGTACAGAGGTACAGCAGATGCCATTGCACAGAACCTTGATTTCTTAAGGAGTTGTCATGAGCCCTATGTAATCATTACTTCGGGCGACTGCGTATACAAGATGGACTACGCCAAACTCCTTGAATACCATATTCAGAAACAGGCCGACATCACAGTTGTCTGCAAGGACATGCCGGCTGACATTGATACCGAGAGATTCGGAACTATCCGAATGAACGAGGAGAGCCGTATCGAAGAGTTTGAGGAGAAGCCTGTTGTATCAAGATCCAACACCATCTCCTGCGGTATCTACGTGATCAGAAGGAGACAGCTCATCGAGCTCATCGAGAGAGCTGAAGAGGAAGAGAGATACGACTTCGTAAGGGACATCCTGGTAAGGTACAAGGATATGAAGCGCATCTACGGATACAAGATCAAGGATTACTGGAACAACATCGCATCGGTTGAGGATTATTACAGAACCAACATGGATTTCCTCAAGCCCGAGGTAAGACAGTACTTCTTCAGAGAGTATCCGGGAATCTACACTAAGGTTGTAGATCTTCCGCCGGCTAAGTATAACGTGGGGGTTAACGTTAAGAACAGCCTTGTCTCCAGTGGATGTATCATCAACGGAACCATTGAGGACTCCGTGATATTCAAGGGAGCCTTCATCGGCAACAACTGTTACATCAAGAACTCCATTATCCTCAACGATGTGTATATCGGGGACAATACACATATTGAGAACTGCATCGTGGAGAGCCACGGAACCATCCAGGCCAACTCCTACTACAAGGAAGATAATGGAATCAAGATCGTAGTTGAGAACAATGAGAGATACGTTCTTTAACATTGGGGTAAAAAAATAATTATATTTGTATAAAAACGGTTAAAAGTATTATAATAAACTTAATAAAGTAACCCGATAACGACACTTTAAATCTTAACCAAGAGGGGGTTAAAATAATGAAGATTACAGATGTTCGTGTCAGAAAAGTTGCTAAGCAGGGAAAAATGCGTGCAGTAGTATCAGTTACATTTGATAATGAATTCGTAGTTCATGATATCAAGGTGATTGAGGGCGAGAGGGGATTGTTCATCGCAATGCCCAGCAAGAAGTCTGCAGATGGTGAGTATCGTGATATTGCGCACCCAATCAATTCAGATATGCGTAAGGTTTTACAGGACACCATTCTTGAGGCCTTTGATAAAGAGGCTGACGTCGAGGAGACCGCAGATGGAGAGGCTGCTCCTGCAGCTGAGTAACCTTCAGCTTAAGACATATATTGGGAAAAAATGATACTTTAGGGGGCTTAAATTTTTAAGCCCTCTTTTTTTCGGTGCCTGGCACTTGGGAGGAGATTATGTTTAAATTTATCAGGGGAATTTTTGTAAAAGAAAAGGAAGAGGAATCAGGAAGAATGTTTATTATTGCAGGTTTGGGAAATCCTGAGAAAAAGTATTTTGGAACAAGACATAACGTGGGCTTTGACGTAATAGATGCCCTTTCGGATAAATACAACATCGGCCTTACAGAGACCAAGTTTAAGGCTGCCTTCGGAAAAGGAAGAATCGGAAACAACAGGGTGCTGCTTGTTAAGCCCCTTACCTATATGAACCTCAGCGGAGAGGCCATAAGGCCCCTGTGCGACTATTTCAAGGTGGATTCCAAGGAGGAGCTCATCGTCATTTCCGACGATGTGGAGCTGGATCCCGGGAATCTTCGTATCCGCCCCAAGGGAAGTCACGGTGGTCACAACGGACTTAAGAATATCATAGCTCAGCTGGGCCACAGCGAGTTTAGCCGCGTCAGAGTGGGCGTTGGCAAGAAACCCAAGGAATACGATATGGTGGACTGGGTTCTTGGTCACTTCCAGGGAGAAGATGCAGCTACAATGAAGGAGTCAGTGGCAAGGGCTGCCGACGCAGTCGTGGAGATCATGGAAAACGGCGTCGACTCCGCAATGAACAAGTTCAACGGCAAGAAGGAATAAGAGCAGGAAAAATCTATGAGAGCGATTTTAACACCTTTACATGAACTACCGCAGTATGAAGAACTTAATAAATTTCTGGACAAGCCCTTTGCCTGCGCAGAAGTAAGCGGCTGTGTGGATTCCCAGAAGCTTCATTTTATCAATGGTATCGGCTCCGAGTTCAAGTATAGGATAATCGTTACCTACTCGGATCTTCGGGCAAAAGAGATATATGAGGACTATAAATTTTACGACAAGAATGTCACAGTCTATCCCGCCAAGGACCTTATCTTTTACCAGGCAGATGTTCATTCCAATGAGATAGTAAGGCAGAGGATACGCTGCATGAGAAGGCTTTTAGAGGGTAAGCCTGTGACTGTGGTCACAACCTTCGCTGCTCTTATGGCGCCCCAGATTAAGCCTGAGGTCATCAAGGAGCACATTCTTCCCATCGACAGGCACAGACCGATCGACGAGATCGAGATAGGCAAAAAGCTGGTGGAGATGGGCTATGTCAGAAACTACCAGGTAGAAGGTCCCGGCGAGTTCTCGGTTCGAGGCGACATCGTGGACGTTTTTGACCTGACAGAGGAAAATCCCTACAGAATAGAGCTCTGGGGAGATGAGATTCAGTCCATCAGAAGCTTTGATATCCTGTCCCAGAGATCCTTGGAGAAACTGGAGTCCATCGAGATCTATCCGGCCTCCGAGATCATAATGGATGACAAGCGGCTTCATGAGGGCCTTAAGAGGATCGAGGATGAGGCTGAGGAAATGGTGGCAAGGCTTCGCGGAGAGTTTAAGACCAAGGAGGCCCACCAGCTTAAGACCAATGTGGAGGAACTCAAGGAACAGCTGTTAGAGCTCCACTGCGGCGTTAACTTAGAGAGCTACATCAGATATTTTTACGGAGATACGGTTACAATGCAGGAGATGTTCCCCAAGGGAAAGAGCTGCATTTTTATTGACGAGCCGCAGCACGTGCTGGAGCATGCAAGAGCTGTTGAGATGGAGTTTAGGGAGAGCATGACCCACAGAGCAGAGAAGGGTTATATTCTTCCGGGGCAGATGGATCTTCTTTACTCAGTGGAGAACTGTATTGCCAGAATGGGTAACGGCAGAAGGGTGCTTATTTCTGCGCTGCAGATGCCTAAGGCCCAGAATGCTTTTGAGCCGGAGATGAGCTTTGAGATAAGTGCCAGAAGTATCGCAGCTTATAATAACAGCTTTGACGCTCTGGTAAGTGATCTTAAGAAGTACGCCAGAAAGGGCTACAGGGTTCTTATTTTGTCCGGTTCCAGAACCAGGGCTAAGCGTATAGTTGAGGACCTCAGAGAAAATATGGTCTCTGCTTTCTACAGCGAGGATCCGGGAAGGACGCTGCAGTGCGGCGAGATAATGACCTACTACGGCAGGATCCTTAAGGGCTTCGAGTATCCGGAGATCAAGTTCGCAGTAATTGCCGAGAGTGACATTTTTACCGAGCATGTCAAAAAGAAAAAGAAGAAAAAGAGCCAGTACAAGGGCGAGAAGATATCGGATTTTGCTGACCTTAAGATAGGCGATTACGTGGTTCATGAGGACCACGGCCTTGGAATATACCGCGGAATAGAGAAGATTGAGACGGACCACGTGGTAAAGGATTACATCAAGGTGGAATACGGCGGTGGCGGCAATCTGTACGTTCTGGCAACAGGCCTGTCTGTAATCCAGAAATATGCCTCAGGCGGAGACGACGAGACTACCCACAAGCCTAAGCTTAACAAGCTGGGAAGTGGCGACTGGTCCCACACCAAGAGTAAGGTCAAGGCTGCCGTTGAAGAGGTTGCTCAGGACCTGGTGGATCTCTATGCAAAGAGGCAGCAGGCCATCGGCTATGAGTTCAGCAAGGACACGGTGTGGCAGCAGGAGTTTGAGGATGCCTTCCCCTATCAGGAGACGGAGGATCAGCTGACGGCCATTGAGGATACCAAGAGGGATATGGAGTCCTCCAAGATCATGGACCGACTTATCTGCGGAGACGTTGGCTTTGGTAAGACGGAGATCGCTATTCGCGCTGCTTTCAAGGCTCTTCAGGACGGCAAGCAGGTGGCAGTTCTGGTGCCTACAACGATTCTTGCGCAGCAGCACTACAACACTTTTTCCGAGAGAATGAGAAACTTCCCGGTGAGGGTGGACCTTATGTCCAGATTCAGAACCCCCGCTGAGCAGAAAAAGACTGTGACAGACCTGAAAAAAGGTCTTGTGGATATCGTCATCGGAACCCACAGAATCCTGTCTAAGGACGTGCAGTATCATGATCTTGGACTTCTTATCGTGGATGAGGAGCAGCGCTTTGGTGTAACTCACAAGGAGAAGATCAAGACCATGAAGGAGAGCGTTGATGTTCTGACGCTGTCCGCTACGCCTATTCCGAGAACCCTTCACATGTCGCTGGTGGGTATCAGGGAAATGAGCGTTCTGGAGGAGGCGCCCAACGACAGACTTCCTATACAGACCTATGTAATGGAGTACAACGACGAGCTTGTTCGTGAGGCCATTGTGAGAGAGCTGTCACGAAACGGGCAGGTTTACTATGTCTATAACAGGGTCAATAACATTGCTGATGTGGCGGCTCAGATTCAGAAGCTCGTGCCGGAGGCCAATGTGGCCTTTGCCCATGGACAGATGAAGGAGTCGGAGCTGGAGCGCATCATGTACGACTTCATCGACGGAACCATTGACGTTCTGGTCTCCACCACCATCATTGAGACGGGACTTGATATTCCAAACGTTAACACCATGATCATCCATGATTCTGACAAGATGGGACTGTCCCAGCTCTATCAGCTAAGGGGCCGTGTAGGTCGTTCCAACAGGACTGCCTATGCCTTCCTTATGTATAAGAAGGACAAGATGTTAAAAGAGATCGCGGAGAAGCGCCTTTCAGCGATTCGTGAATTTACTGACCTTGGTAGCGGCTTCAAGATTGCCATGAGAGACCTGGAGATACGTGGAGCCGGAAGTCTTCTTGGAAGAAAGCAGTCCGGGCACATGCAGGCCGTAGGTTACGATCTGTATTGTAAGATGCTGGGTGAAGCCGTAAGGCACAAAAAGAGTGCAGACCTGGGCGAGGAAGATAAGGACTATACATTGGAGGACATCCACACCAGTATTGATCTTGATGTCAGCGCCTTTATTCCTGATACATATATCATGAACGAAGAGCAGAAACTGGAGATCTACAAGAGGATTGCAAGTCTGGAGAACCAGGGCGAATGCGACGATATGAGAGATGAGCTGCTGGACAGATTCGGTGAGGTTCCCGAGACTGTAACGAACCTTCTACGTATATCCCTGCTCCGCACAAGGGCCCATGCCCTGTACCTTCTGGAGATCAAGGGCGGAGACGGAATTATCGAGCTTAAGATAAGTCCTGCAGCCAAGATAGATCCCGGCAAGATTCCCGGATTCATTTCAGGTTACAAGGGTTCAATGCAGTTCCACAGCGCCGGAACACCGGTATTTGTATATAAATACAAAAAAGAAGGCGGCTCCGAGAAGGCTGCACAGAAGCTTCTTGAGGATACCGAGAATATTGTGGAGAGAATGCAGGAGCTACTGGTTAAGAGTTAACTAAATGGAGACCTGGGGGACGGTTGTGAGTCAATGGGGACGGTTCTTTGTGACTCACGAAGCGAGTCACAAAGAACCGTCCCCATTGACTCA
>NZ_JANSWL010000086.1:0-634 GCF_028539135.1 Butyrivibrio sp. DSM 10294
CTTATACCATGCCTTGAATCTGTATCCGGGTGCAGGTTCCGCCTTTGAACCCTCTATACCATCGCTTGTAAGTACCTGGAAAGGTCCCTCCTTTGTAGGATCTACGGTTCCGTTGCCCTTTGAGTAATAGTTGACAACGTAGGTCTTGCTGCTGTCGATCTCAAAGTGTGCTCTAAAGGTGGTGTCTGTATAAAGTCCGTCGCTGTCTTTCTTGATGAAGCCCTTAAGAGCCTCATTAGTAAGCTCTTTGTCTGTGCTTACCGGGGTCTCCTGCTGATTATCATCAACTCTGTACCAGCCAACAAACTTATATCCTGGCTTTTCTTGTGCTTCTGAACCGATGATCGCGGTATTTGAAAGTACCTGATCGGACTGGCTCGCCTTTGTAACTGTTCCCTTGGTCTCATCCTCTGATTCATAGGCTACAGTGTAAGTCTTGGTTTTATCAGGAACAAACATGGCTATGAAGGTGATATCCTGATAGAATCCTCTATCATCCTTGGTAAGCTGGCCTATTGCTGTTGTCTTATCGAGTTCTTCTGTGGCAGCTACCTTGTTTTCTCCTACATACCATCCGTCAAATGCATAGCCGGGCTCAGGTGTTGCTTTGGAACCGGTGATCTTGTCGGTCTTA